>NZ_JBGUWC010000181.1:0-1736 GCF_045220775.1 Methanobrevibacter sp. | reverse complement strand
TGAAAACTAATATCTTCAGATGCCTTTTTGTGAAATTCATCTCCGACCTTAAAGAGGTCGGAGTATTCTTTCACTATTAAGATAAATATTAAAGCATAATAATTCTGTGATTTTTATGACAATTAAAGATGAAATTAAAAAAGTTAGAGATAACGTTTATGAAATTCCGGGCTCTTACGATAAAAAAATGAGGGCTTCCGGAAGATTTTATATCGATGATGAAAGCTTTGAAAACCTGGAGGAAGGTGCCGTTAAACAGATTGTTAATGTTGCATGCCTTCCTGGTGTTCAAAAATACTCCATTGGTCTGCCGGACATTCACTTTGGATATGGATTTCCTATAGGTGGAGTTGCAGCATTCAGCTTAAGAACTGGTATAGTATCTCCTGGTGGGGTCGGTTTTGACATTAACTGTGGTGTAAGATTGATTAAATCTAATTTGACCATTGAAGATGTTGAAGACCATTTGGATGAGCTTACAGAAAAGCTTTTTAAAAATATACCCTCTGGAGTTGGAAGTAAAGGTAAAATAAAACTTGAAGAAGGCGAAATTGATAAGGTTCTAGACTTTGGTGCTGAATGGGCTGTTGAAAATGGTTATGGATGGCCGGAAGATTTGGAAGTTTTGGAAGAAAACGGAAGAATGATTGATGCAAACTCAAGCATCGTATCTGATAAAGCTAAAAAAAGAGGAATTCCACAATTGGGCTCACTTGGTTCTGGAAATCACTTTTTAGAAATCCAGGTAGTTGATGAAATCTACAATGATGAAGTGGCTGAGGTATATGGCCTTAAAAAAGGAATGATTGTAGTGATGATTCACACAGGTTCCAGAGGATGCGGACACCAAATCTGTTCCGATTATCTGAGGATTATGGATAAGGCTTATAAGAATTATAAAATTCAAATTGAAGATAGGCAGCTTGCATGTGCTCCACTAGATTCAAAAGAGGCACAAAACTATATTATGGCTATGGCGGCTGCAGCAAATTATGCATGGGCAAACAGACAAATGATAACTCATTGGGTTCGTGAAATCTTTGAGGATGTTTTAGGAAAATCTGCAAAAGACATGGAAATGGATATATTATATGATGTTGCCCACAATATTGCTAAAATGGAAAATCATAAGGTTTATAAACGTGAAGAAGAATTATTGGTTCACAGAAAAGGTGCAACCCGTGCTTTCGGACCTGGATGTGAAGAAGTTCCGGAAAAGTACAGGGAAGTTGGACAGCCTGTATTGATTCCGGGCACTATGGGAACCGCATCATATGTATTGCACGGAACTGAAGTTGCAATGGAAGAAACTTTTGGATCTACTGCTCACGGTGCCGGAAGAGTTCTTTCAAGGTCTCAGGCCAAAAAGGATTATTCTGCTGATGAAATCACTCAGGATATGGAAAGCAAAGGAATCAAGATTAAGGCAAACAGCAAACATGTTATTGCTGAAGAGGCTCCTGGTGCTTACAAAGATGTAGATAGTGTTGTTCGTGTATCTGACAGTACTGGAATTGCTAAATTGGTTGCACGTGTCAAACCATTGGCTGTTACAAAAGGATGATTATATGATTGGTATAATTGGGGGTAGTGGAGTATATGAAATTACCCATAAGGCTGATTCCTGCACTAAAAAGCTAGTCAAAACTGATTACGGGGATGTTGAAGTCTCAATTTTGGACATATTTTCAAAAAAGGTGGCTTTCATTCCCCGTCATGCTGCAGGTCATAATATT
>NZ_JBGUWC010000180.1:0-29778 GCF_045220775.1 Methanobrevibacter sp. | reverse complement strand
AATACTTCTGAATTTCATATAATTTTTAGCAAAACTAAAAATAAAAATTTAGTAATTAATGAAATAATTCTAGAGAACTAGACAATATTAAATAGGTTTGTATAGTATATAAATGTTTTTAAAAATAAGGCTAAAATAAGTAATTTTTTGAATATAAAAAAAATATTAATTAAAAAAATAATTGAAAAGTGTAAAAGAGATAGTAAATAGATTACTATCTACAAATGATCATCAGTCAATCTATTTGATTGCTAATTTTACATCTTCAGCTTTTACAGTTTTTCTACCAGCGTGACGAGCAAAGCCTACAGCTTTAGCTGCGATTTCGTTTCCGTAATCTTCGATAGCTTCGGTTAAAGCAACTTTTGCGTCATCACTTACTCTTTGTGCACCAGCATTTTTTAATATTCTTCCTACAGGAGCAATTGGTAATTCACTCATAATTATACACCTCATTTATTTGATAATAATAGTTTTAATTTGCTTATATATAAATATATTGGTTTATTAGTGTTGAATTTTGATAATTTCAACATTACTAACTACACTTTTTTAACATGAAAAGTGAAAGTATTATCTTTAAAAATGTTTTTCATAAAGTTGTTTAAATAAAAAAAGTGTAATATAGATTTGAATAAAAAAGAATTAAAAGGAAAAATTAAAATAAATAAGGATTTAAAGCAATTTTTATTTATTCATCAAAATTTTCCTTAAGGTGTCTATATCCGCATCAACCTCAGTAGGTTGAGTACAAGCATCAATAGCAGTATTAGGATCTTTCAACAGGTGTCCGGTAACAACACATGTAATGGTTTCACCTTTATCAATGACACCTTCAGCCACAAGTTTTTTAAGACCTGCAATTGAAGCTGCAGAAGCAGGTTCAACACCAATACCCTCAGTTCTTGCAAGGAGCTTTTGTGCATCGAGTATCTCTTCATCGGTTACGGTTTCAGAATAACCGTTTGAATCATAAATCGCATTCAATGCTTTAATGTCGCTTACAGGAGCCCCAATACGGATTGCTGTTGCGATTGTCTCTGGGTTTTCTACAGGGACAACTCTTCTTTCGCCTTTTTTGAATGCATTAGTAACAGGACATGCACCTTCAGCTTGAATACCTGTCATCATTGGCACATCCTTAATAAATCCGGCATCATAGAACTCTTTAATTCCTTTCCAGATAGCTGAAATGTTTCCTGCATTTCCAACAGGCAAAATAATTCTGTCAGGAGCCTGCCATCCTAAATCACGAACGATTTCATAACCGATTGTTTTCTGTCCTTCCAATCTGTACGGATTGATGGAATTCAATAAGTAAAGATGTTTTTCCAATGCAAGAGCAGTCATTGCTTCTAAAGCTTCATCAAAGTTTCCATTAATGGACATTACTTCAGCACCATGGAACATTGCCTGGGCTAATTTTCCTAAAGCAACTTTTCCTGATGGTAAGAATACAATACACCTTAATCCTGCACGTGCCGCATAAGCTGACAATGATGCAGAAGTGTTACCTGTTGAAGCACACCCAACAGTGCTTACGCCCAATTCCATTGCTTTGGTCATTCCCACTGTCATTCCCCTGTCCTTGAAACTTCCAGTAGGATTTGAACCTTCCACTTTAACATACAAGTTAACTCCAAGTTCGTCACCTAATTTATCGCATTTGCAGAATGGGGTTCCTCCTTCGTCAAGAGAAACTATTTTAGTTTCATCTACAGGAATGCATTCTTTAAATTTCCATAAGTTATCTCTTCTACCGTCAAAAGTGTCTTTAGAAACATCAATTTCATTGACGAGTTCAAGTACTGATCCACATTTTTCACAAGTGTAGATTACTTCATCATCATCATATTCTTCTCCACATGAAACACATCTTATCATAAAATCACATTTTATATTTTTTTAAATTATTATTAATAAAAGTTTAAGCTAAAGAAAGTATAAATTCTGCAATAGGCAATGTTAAATAAGATTCAATAATTCCTGCAATTATCATTAAAATCACTGCTATTCCAAATAAAATCAATGACTGTTTTAGCTTATCATAGCTTTCAACAAATGAATTGGATATCCTTTCGGAAATAGAATCATATTCCTCATTTAATAAGTTTTTAACAAATTTATAAATAAAATTAAATAACACGAAACCTCCTGCACAGGCCAAAATGCAAGAAGAGAACTCAAAAATTCCGTGGGGAATAATGTACATCAATACTGCAAATACGTTATCGGATGTTCCAATATAATATCCTGTAAAAAATCCATTGAAAGCCAATGTCAATGCTGAAAAACAGAATATAGCACCTAAAAGAAACATCCCACAAATGACTTTCAGGTTATTTAAAAATATGTCATGAAATGTAAGGGATAAAACGCCTGTCTGAACTTTTTGAGTCAAATCTTCAACAACTGGATTAAAATAGCTATATAAATATCCTTCCAGACAATATCCTAAAATCAAAGAAATAAATAAGATGGCCACTGAAGCAAAAATGGCCAGTTTATTTTCAGTAAATGCATGTTTAATCTCGTTTAACATTATATCAAAGTTTTGGCAATTTCACGAGCTTCGACTTGTTTTTCTTTTAAATCTTCCATAAACTCTTCCATTAGCTCTGCAGTTCTTACTTTACAGTCCCCACAACGTAGAGTTCCATTTAAACAGTCCTGCCTGATTTTTTCAAGCTCCTTATCATCATCAATAAAGTGGTACAATAACATTTCATAAACAACACATTTATCGACTTCTCCACCTAATTCCTGCTGTTCTTTCAGTGATTCCCTTCCACCGGTTTTAGCGGATTTGACCTTCTTAACCGCAACTTTTGTATCATCATTCAGATAAATTGCAGTGGCAGGTTTTGAGCTGCTCATCTTATCGCCGGTCAATCCGGTCAAGAATCTGTGATATGTGGAAGCTGGAGTTAGAAATCCTAAATCCTCATGAAGCTTTTGGGCAATGTCCCTTGTTAATCTTAAATGTGGATCCTGGTCGATTCCAACAGGAACGACAACTTTTTTTGGACCTCCGAATTCCTCGATTTGTGGAAGTAAAATATCCGCAACTTGAACCAACGGCGCTTGAACGTGAGCAATATTTGTAGATGGTGTAAATCCATAAATTGCCTTTAATTGATTGAAGTTTGTTTTGCTTGAAGCCTTAAAAGCCAAATCCAAAAGCAATTTGTTTTCAGATTGGAGGTAGACATTGACATTGTCCCTTTCGAGGTCAAGACCTAATGCAATCCAATTGGTCAAGTATTCATCAACTGCAATTTCACGGCCTTTCTCAAAGCTCATTCCACGAGCGGCATATGATTCCAAATCAGCAATAGGAAGGGACAGCATTGCACCCATATCCTGATACCATTTCAATTGGTCGACAACCATCTTATGGCCTATGTGCATTTGGCCACTTGGCATCATACCGGTTACGACTGCAAAATCCTTGTTTTGGTTAATTAAATTGTTAATTTCGTTGAATTCCCTATGTCCAAAGATTACTCCCCTTTTCATTAACCTTTGAGGATTTTTAATCTCATCAATAATATCTGAAATCTTTCCAATACCGAACTGATTGACTAACTTGTCATAATCTAGGCTAAATGATGCCCATGGATCTATTAAATCTGCCATTTTATCACCAACAATCACATTAAATTACATTCATAAGTAAAAATTATTATAATTATACTATTTTCTTAAAAAATACAACCCACTTCTTTAATTTAAATTAGGGTCTAGTCCATTCGACATTATAGTAAGTGATGTCGAAATCATCATCGACAATAGCCAGTAAAAATTTTTTGTTAACGCCATGAGCTACCCTGATATAGCTTGCAAAGTCAAGGGCACTAATCTCATAATTTTCGAAAATAACTTTAACCAAATAATCTGAATGGCTATGACCGGGACCTCCTCCACGACTATACAATCTAAATTCTGCCCCATATTTAAAACCAGTCTTAATCACAAATCCACGGTCTTTTAAGTCACGGTAAACAACATATTTTCCATATGTGTTTTGTTCTTTTAAAATATCAATGATATATCCTACACTACACTCGATATCATCTTCATAAATATCTAAACGACCATTTTCCAATAAATAGCAGGCTTCAACTAAAGAAAGGTTTAAACTGTCGGCTTCGATTTTACCGAACTTGCTTTTTTCATGTAAAGCAATTGGCCTTTTGCTGCCTTCCTCAATTTTAACAGATACTATATCATCAGATAAATTTCCACGCATTAAAACACCAAAAAAGAAATAAATTATATTTAATGCTATTAATTTTGGAATAAATATTATATATATTTTTGTAAAAAAAAAGAGAATTAAAAAAGTTAAATTCTAATAAAAATATTATTAGCCATTTCTATTGGAATATTTAACTCTTTATCATCAACTGTAATCAAATAGTGATTGCTAATGCGATTATCATTGAATTCATATTTCAAATGGCAGCCAACTTTGATGCCTGCATCAGCAATATCATCTAAAAGTTCATTGCTTCCGCGAATAAATGAAATTATTCCTTCAGTATCGGCAGTTAATTCAGATATAGATAATAAATTGAATTTCCTATTGATAACCTGATCGAAATCCTTTTGAGAATAACATTGATGGCAACTGTCAAAATCGAAATTACAAGCTGGAATTATATTATCATCTGGACAGACATCCGGATTGTTTAGCATAGTGCATAATGCCCTTTCAGCCTCATCGGATAATGAATGTTCCATCTTACAAGCTTGTTCATGAACATTCTCTTCCTTGATTTTTAGGACATCAATTAAGAATTTTTCTAAGATTCTGTGTTTTCTTGTAATTTTTTGAGCTATTTTCATACCTTCATCAGTTAAAATAGCTCCTTTATAAGGAGTATATCCAATATAACCCAAATTTTCTAGTTTTTTAAGCATTTGAGTTACACTGCCCGGTGCAATTTCCAACTCTTTTGATAATTGGGTTGTAGAAACTTGTTCTCCATTGCTTCCATTACGATAGAGAACCTCTAAATACTCTTCGATATTTTCGCTAATATTGTCATCAGTCATGAAATTCACCTAATATCTATATATCAATTATAAAATTTATAAGTTAAAGTATAAAAAAGTTTTGGTATACCTAAATACTATAGGTTATTTTGGCAAAATAAGTAATAAAATGAGTTAATTTTAAAAAATAAAAAAAAGAAGTAGAAATTAGAATGAAATACTTGAAGTTATACTTTTTAAAGTGAAGGATTTGGTATTCCAATTTGCTACTTTTCCAAGTGAATTTCTTGAGCTTGTTGCATCTGCAACAGTCCACTTACCATCAACTAAAACTTGAACCCATACGTGACCATATGTGCTTCCACTGCTGAATGTACATGAACCATGAACATATCTAGCCGGAAGGTCTGCAGTTCTAAACATGGCAACTAATAAATGTGAATGATCCACACAATTACCTGTTTTAGCGTTTAAAGTACCTACCGCACCATATTTAGTATCATAATAGAAACTGTAGGATATGGTGTCTCTTACATAGTTATATATTGCAGTGGCTTTTTGTAAATCTGTTTTTAAACCTTTTGTTAAGGAATTAACAAGAGATTTAATCTTAGAATTATCCACTTGACAATTAGTAGATGCTTTTAGGTATGCAGTAAGATCAGATATGGTATTCTTCTCGTTTAAACCAGATCCTGAAGCAGTTGCGGTAGAACCTGAACTTGAACTTGATGACTTAATAGTCACATAATCTGGTAAACGTTTTTCTGTACCATAAAATGCCAATATACGTGAAAATGCATCAACAACTTCTGAGTAAATGATTTTTCCAACAGCAGATGAAGCATAGTTAGGAGCTTTCTTATTAGTGATAATGTAATTTGCAACATTATTAGCTACAGTTAAGAAATTACTTTTAGTTAAATCTTTTGAGCTAATAGCATCTCCCGAAGGATTGCTTGGAGCAGATACGCCACTAATAACAGTAATATCTTTGGTATTTGAGTTACCAATTTGATATATCGCTTGACTCATAACATATAAAAATTCAGGCAAAGTGAATGTAATTCCACCTGCAGTGACTGTGGATGGTAACTTTGAATTCTTAGCATAATATGTCTTCAAATTAGTAGCGCCAGTGATTACATCCTTAATTGATATAGTTTTAGCGGATGTCGGCACTTTTGAATCATCTATAGTTACATAAGCAGGCAATCTCTTATCAGATTTGTAAAATGATAAGATTTTAGCAAATGTATCAACTAATGATTCATATTTCATATTGCCTAAAGAAGTACTAGCATAATTTGGAGCTTGACCATTTTGAGTGATAAATGTACTCACTCTTGTTGCTAAATCCACAAATTCTTTAGTGGTTAAGTTACCTGCCTTAAGTGAACCTGATGGATTTGAAGGAGCTTCAGAAGCAACAGGTAAAATCTGAGTTGAAGTTTTACCGTCATTAATATATACAATAGCTTGAGCCATCATATATACGAATTGAGAAGTTGAATAACTTACTCCTCCAACACTAACAGTTGTTGGAACAACTCTATTTGATGCAATGGTGCTTTTTAAAGTATTGGCTGCAGCAACAATGTCTGAAATAGATACTGATCCGGTTGTGGATGGAGATGCGGATTTATCAGATAATGAATTGAAATCAACAAATTTAGTTACACCCCATCTAAATATTATAACACCTGGAGCATTACCATTTAATGCTGCTTGAGCATCTGTTTTAATATCCGATGCAGATAATAAAGTAACATCCTTATCAGATTTATAACCTTGTATACCTGCCCATACTTGTGCACCTTTAGAATTGTCTACAAACCATTTTGAGGTTGTAGAAATCCAAGTTGAAGTCTTTCCATAATTTCCTTTATAAATCATTGGAATGACTACATCCATATATTTGCTAATTACAGAATAATCTTGACCATAATAATATGCATTGCTTGTTGTTTCAGGCATTAAAGCACATGAAACAATAAGATTTGAATTAATATTATGGACAGCTTCAGTAGCTTGTTTTACAAATTGACTGATTGCAGCAGTACCGCCAGTAGTTTTATAAGCAGTACCAGGATATCTCAAGTAATCAAAGTGTATACCAGCAACACCTTTAATCTTAGCATATGTTTTAGCTTCATTTATCTTTTTCTCAAAGAATGCGGTGTCAGGAGATCCATTTTTGACAGGATTTGTCCATTTTCCTCCTTCATAGAATGTTTGCATCCATATATGAACATTCATTCCTAACTTGTTTGCACTTGCTATCCATGATTCCACTGTTGATTGACCATGTTTTGAGATTGCAGCATAGTTTAGGAATAAATCAGTTGCACCTTGGGATGCCAAATTATTTAGGTTAACACTTTTCATATCTTCCCCATAAATCCAGTATCCATATCCAGTAGTTGATTTTTTCTCAACACTAATTTTAACACTCTTTGAACTTGGAGCGTTAACATTATCGCCATTTGCAGGATAACTTACAGAAACTGTGTAGTTTCCAGGAGCGACATTTACATTAAATGTAGCATACCCATTTGAAGCAGTAGTGGCTGAATAAGATTTTGAGTTTACGGTTAACTTGACGGTTTTGCCCTCTAAAGCTTTGCTTTTTGCATCTTGCAATAATACCTTGTAAGTTTGAGCGCCCTGATAGAAGGAAGTTCCACTTTTCCAAGTAAGTTTAGTGACTGCTCTTTCTTTGACAGTAATCTTAGAAGATCCAGTCTTTGAATTTACTTTAGAATCGCCCTTAAATTTATAGGTAATGGTGTATTTACCAATAGATAAATCAATAGGTAAAGACACTACACCATAACTATCTGTAGTTTTGGTATATGATTTACCATTAACACTAAGGGTTACAGTTTTTCCCACCAAAGGAACAGAACCTGAAGTCAAAGCAACTTTGAACGGATAACCTGAGTTTTTACCGAAAGTTGTTGTACTTTTTACTGTGTAAGTTGGAGTTTTGCTAGGGAGAATATATAATTTATTGGAGGCACTGGATGCCTTATAAAAATTATTTCCAGCAAACTTATATTTTACAGTATAGGTACCTGCCTTTAAAGTAGGCAACTTAAGTGAAGCTACACCTTTACTATTAGTTTTTGCAGTATATGATTTACCGTTAACAGTAAATTTAATAATTTTACCTGCACCAGGCGCATAACCCAATCCATTTTTTAAAGTGACTTTAATGGTTTTGCTATCACTTTTAAGGAAAGTATATGCGCTAGTAGTAAGCTTAGAGGTTGTGTGTTTAATTACCTTAACAGTATTAGTTTTGGTTAAACCATCAACATTGTAAGATATCATCTTATATGTACCTTTTTTAAGATTGTACATTGTAAGACTAGCTACACCTTTACTATTAGTCTTTTTTGTATATGTTTTACCATTAATCTTAAACTTAATATTCTTATTAGCTAAAGCCTTACCTTTACTATTTAAGAAAGTCGCATAGAACTTTCTGCCATCACTATAAATTTTAGTTACATCACTAGCAGTAATAGTAGACAAAACTTTAAAAGTATTGGTCAGCTTGTAACCAGTGACAGGATTCTCAGAAATGACCTTATAAGATCCTGGTTTAAGATTAATATCTAAAGAAGCAACACCTTTTGCATTAGTCTTTTTAGTATAAGTAACTTTATTTACAGTAATTTTAACATTAGTATTGGCTAACGGATTACCGGTCTTATCTAAAAAGGTTGCAGTATATTTGGTGCTTCCTTTATAATATTTAGTGACATCTTTTGAAGTAATAGTTTTTGATACATCAATAACAGCACTATTAGAAGTGCTAGGTTTAACATTATCAGAAGATTTTAATACAGTATCTTCACTAGCACTACTACTTAAAGAAGCACTTTCCGAGTTAGTTGATAAAGTATTTGAATTTTCAGATTCTAAAACTTCTTCACTTGATAGAGAAACTTTAGATGAATCATTATCAACTTTTGAATCACTAGATACAGAAAGAACTGATGAATCAGCAGTATTCTCCATTTGAACTGAAACATCTGATGTGTCATCTACTAAGCTAGTAGCATACGAATCCGTAACATTTACTTCACTTGCAGAGATGGCACTAACTGACAATATGATAGTTACTGCCAAAAGCATAGTGAGTAATAACTGTTTGTTCAAAATATTTTACCTCCATAACAATTTTCTAAATCGTCCATGAGACAACCGTCTCACTTCAAGAATATGTATATGCAAATACCTTATATAAACCTTTTTATTTACTAGAACCATTTAAATGAGTTTAATTTTTAAAAATAAAGTTAAAATTTAATGAAAATAAAGAATTAAGTGAAATTATTCTTGAATTGGCTTGTAGAATGATTAAATGAAATGAAATAATTTTTAAAGTAACTTTAAATTATAAAAATATAAACAGTACTGCTAGTGAATATCATAGAAAATAACATATATTTTAAAGTTATATTATTAAAAAACAATGATTTAATTTAAGTTAGAATAAAAAACAACTCATTTAATAAAGAATATCAAAAAATAAGCCCGAAAAATGAAAAAAAGATGAGAGATTATAAATTTCAAAATTAAGCCCATTTTTACCTTAAATCAAACAAAAAAAAGCATTGAAAATATTACTAAAAATTCAAAAAAGAAAAAAGAAAAAAATGTAAAATATTTTTTAATTTTACATCATTGGAGGCATTCCGCCCATACCTGCACCAGGCATTGGAGGCATACCACTATTGTCATTTCCGGACTCATCAGGACCGGTAGAGTTGAGTGCATTTCTTGCTGCAATCATATCATCGATTCTTAAAATCATTTCACTAGCAGCGCCAGCAGATTGAAGAGCTTGGATTTTAACTCTTAAAGGTTCAATAACTCCAGCTTCTTTCATATCTTCAACTTCGCCAGTGAATACATTGATTCCAATGAATTTTGATTCTTCGTGAGCAGCTTTTAAATCCGCAATCAAGTTAATGGTGTCTAAACCTGCATTTTCAATCAAGGTTTTAGGAATGATTTCTAAAGCTTCGGCATATTTCAAAATAGCCAATTGCTCCCTTCCGCTTACGGTTTCACCATATTCTCTTAACTGTTTTACCAAATCGATTTCGCAAGCTCCTCCGCCAATGACAACTTTACCTTCTTCAATAGTTGCAGCAACTACTCCTAAAGCATCATCGATTGCTCTTGCAATTTGTTCAGTAACATAACGGGTACTTCCCCTTAAAACAATTGAAGAAGCTTTTGGATTTTCACATTCCTCAATGAAAGTTAACTCATGATCAAATATCTTATCAAGATATACATGACCTGCAGAACCTAATTTATCAGCAGACAAATCTTCAATGTCAGTTACTAATTTTGCACCAGTAGCTTTTTCAATTCTTTCCATATCTGACTTTTTAACCCTTTTGTAGGTAAGGATTCCTGCTTTTTTCAAGTAATGTTCTGCCAAATCATCGATACCTTTTTGGCAGAATAACACATTGGCACCGGAATCAACAATTTTAGCTACTAAATCCTTAATCATTTGTTCTTCATTATTTAAAAACAATTCTAATTGTTCAGGACTGGTAATATCGAGTTTAGTATCAGTATTCATGTCTTTTAATTCAATTGGATACTTCATGATAGCTATTTTTGCATCTTTAATATCCTTAGGCATGCTTTTGGATACAGGTGCCTTATCAATAACTACACCTTCAGCCAAGAATGAATCTTCTACAGAATCTCCAGATACCCTTTGGATATTGATGTTTTCAATATCTGATTTTCCGTCTTCTTTGATTCTTAATGCTGCTTTAACAACAATGTCTGCCAAATGTTCTTTTGCATAATCTGAACCTTTACCTGTCATTGCAGTAACAGCCACTTTTTTAAGAGTATCTTCATCGTCAGCATCAATTGCAATTTCTTTTAAGAGTTCAACTGCCTTTTCAGTTGCATTTTTGTATCCTTTAACAACCACTGAAGTTGCAATTCCATCTTCTAATAATTCTTCAGCTTTAACCAATAATTCACCAGCAATAACAACAACGGAAGTGGTTCCGTCTCCAACTATTTCCTCTTGTTTTTTAGCTGTTTCCACAAGCATTCTAGCTGCAGGTTGGTTAATTTCCATTTCACCCATGATGGTTGCACCGTCATTAGTTACAGTTACGTCACCTAATGAATCGACTAACATTTTATCCATACCTTTAGGACCTAATGTAGTTCTTACAATGCCCGCTAATACTTTAGCGGCTGTGATATTCATTCTTAAAGCATCTCTTTTTGAATATCTTTCAGTCCCCTGAGGAAGAATAAATATTGGTTGATTTGCCATTTCATAATCACCTTCATTTTTTCTAAATAAAATAATATAAAACTAAGTTTTTATACAAATATAATATGGATTAGAAGTAATATAAAAATATTACCCCTTAAAATAACTTCAGGTGTGTTAATGTACGAAGAGATAATTGAAGAAATTAAAGCCAATCTGGGTGAAAACAAGGAATTAAATAAAAAATTCTTATCTGGCCAAATTGATAGGTATAAAGATCATCCCTACAACAAGGAAATCATTCGGGAGATTTCAAGGATGATGTGGGACTGTCTAAGCGATGAGGAAAAAGAGGAATTCATAGAGATATCTGAAAAGGAAAATCCCATAATGGACATCTTAAATGAAATCACTGAATATATTGAAAGGGGAGATTACAAAACCTCTTTAGACATACTTAAAGATTTTATGAACAATTTTCCAGGCATGTTTGAAGACGACAAGGTAAGCGAATACCACAGCTTCACAAACCCCCTAGAAGAATTAATATTTATGAACTACATCGGCTCTGAAAAGGAAATCAGATACATACCTGACAACCAGCCGCTGCTTGATTTATATTATATATATGGATTCCTGCTCTTTGAAAACCAGGAATTCGAAGAAGCTGAAGAAAGCCTGAAAAAGGCCTTGAAAATCAATCCTGTTTCTGCAAGGGTAATCCTTGAACTGTCTGAAATCTACAAAATTCGCACCCACACTCAACAAATTCATCATATACACTTCAGATGCCCTGAAATATGCATATTACCCTCAGGATATTGCAAGATGCTACAGAAACCTGGGCTATTATTACATTGAAGAAAACCAGTTTGACGTTGCAACCGCCCTTTTCAAATACAGCATGGAATATGAAATGAGCATTAAGGCATATACTGAACTCCAATACATCGAATCGAAAGGCCATAACATAAACATGACACTGGACGAAGCGATTTCCATTCTTGAAGATAAAAATATCCAAATTGGAGTCAATCCCTTTGTTTTAAAGACACTTGAAGAGCTGTCTGGAGAGTTCGAAGAAAACAGATTATATAACCAATCATTGTATTTCTATGATTTATTGTATGATATAACACATGATGAAAAAACATTGAACAAAATTACTGAAATCAAAAAAATACTTAATAATTAATATATAACATAAGACATAATATTTAATAAAGGTGATTTTAAATGTGTTCTAGCGGAGGGCCAATGGCCGATATTGATTTAAAAAAATTAAAAACAAAAAAATATCATTGTAAAGACTGTGGAAATACCTTTAAAGGTCTTGGAAAAAAAGTTGTTTGTCCATCCTGTCAAAGTGACAATGTGGAATGTGTAGAGTAAACTTATTTACTCTCTTTTTTATTTTTTAAGTGATTTTATGAATATTGATTTTAAAAATGATGAAATACTCTTTCTTGAAGGCGAAACCGGAATTGTGGGTGTTGCTAAGGTTGCTTATGAAAACAAGATGCTGTTTATTGCAACACAGGATAATGAAGAAATAGTTCAGTTTTTAGAATCAGACGATATTATTGCAGTATCCAACTTTAAAAAAGATAAAAGAGCAATAAGGTCACAGGCTTACTTAGCTAGAGAAGAATCTTCTCCATTAGTAATCTTGAATAAAGACCATCCATCCACTAAACGCTTAGAAACTGTTTTATCAATAGGAGACAGAGTCGACCTAAACTGCAATATCACACCTGGAACCCATCCTGAGCAGAATGTCTTATGTTCATGCGACAGTTTATCAGGTCTTGAAATAGTTAAAACAAAAACCGGCGTTACATTAAATAAAGAAATTACAAATTACACTATTGAAAGATTCTAGGTTAAAAAATGTTAGTTGATTCATTTTACATGTTTTTAGGTCAAGTAGTAGTCTCATTAGCTGTCCTAATCGTGATCTTATTTGTTGCCGTCTTGATTTTAGGGGTGTTTTTAGTAAGAAGAAACATTTACCTATTCCCAAAATTCTTATTGTTTATTGTCGATTTATTATATTCCCCTTTCAAAACAATCGCTAACCTATTGAAATTGGATGAACATTTAATTGACGATATAGCGATCAAATTTAGGGATGACATTAACCGGGAAAAATTCAGAAAAGTACCTGCTGAAAAAACATTAATTTTCCTGCCTCACTGCTTAAGGCACAGAAATTGTCCTGCAACCCTTCAAAAAGAAGGTTTGAACTGTACAGAATGCGGACTGTGCTCCATTGGAGTCATCAAGAAAAAGGCTGAACCCTTAGGCTATAAACTATATATTGTTCCTGGAGGCAGTTTCGTTAAAAAAATAGTTATGGAAAAAAAATTCAAAGCGGTTATCGGTGTGGCCTGCCATGAAGACCTGAACCAAATGATGATGCTGTTGTCTGATTTTTGTCCTCAAGGAGTATTGCTTGAAAAAACAGGCTGCTTTGAAACAAAAGTAAATGTAAAAAAAGTATTTGAAAAAATAGACTCCAAATACTAAAAATCAAAATATCTCATGAACTCGTCGGATTCTGGAGTTTCTTCAAACTCTTTTATAAAAGCTTTCAAATCATTGATGAATTCTTCTTTTCTTTTATCCAAATCTTCGATTTGGGAATAATCCTTTTTTATAGATATGTTCATTATTATATCATCGGTTTCCAAAGTCAATTCGGGATATAATTCATCTATAAAATCATCCATGTTATCCTCTGCCATGTTGTTGGTGTGCTCTTGCCAAGTGTCCTGCAGCGATAGCTCCAACAAGTGACAGTTCACCTGCCAAAACAGTACATGCAACAATTTCAGCATATTCACGAGCTTTTCCTGAGCCTGCTACTCCTAAAATTTCCAATCCTTCGTGAGCAACTTCCAAACTGGTTCCTCCACCGACAGTAGCTACAGGCAAGTCAGGCAAATTGACTGAGAAATATAAATTTCCGTTTCTGTTTTCTGCAGTTGTAATACCAAGTGATCCTTCGACAACATGAGCCGCATCCTGGCCAGTTGCTAAAAATATGGCTGCAACCATATTTGCATAATGCGCATTAAAGCCCATGCTTCCGCTGGCGGCCGAACCGATCAGGTTTTTAGCTATGTTAACCTCTACAATGGCATCAGTTGTTGTCTTAAGTTTCTTTTCAACAATATCCTTTGGAATTAGAATATCTGCTATAACACTTTTTCCCCTTCCTTCAACGATGTTTATAGCAGCTGGTTTTTTATCAACACAGACATTACCGCTTAATGCAAGGTGGGTTGCGGTAGTGTCCTGGGCAAGTTTTTCCAGAATCTTTTCAGAAGCTATTGTTACCATATTCATTCCCATACTGTCTCCGGTTGAGAAAACAAATCTTGGGTAGACATAGCTTCCAACAATTAAAATAGGGTCAATTTTTATTAGTTTACCATGAGAAGTTGTACTTTCTGCAATTTCTTTCAACTCCTCGAAACTATCAATAAACCATTGCCTGATTTGTATGGCATCATTAACGTTTTCAGTTTTGATGGCCGGTGCTCGAGTCATGATATCGGACACCACTCTTGCATTAGCTCCTCCAGATGCAGTTATGGTAGATGCACCTCTGTTGATTGATGCGACAAGCGCTCCTTCAGAGGTTGCAAGCGGAACAAATACTTCCCTTTTACAGTATTCACCATTGATTTTTAATGGGCCTGCAATACCCATCGGAAGCTGCAACACACCGATTGAGTTTTCGATGTTACGGGCAGATGCCCTTTCCATATCCAGAGTGTAATTAGCAATATTTGATAGATTTAAATCGTATTTTTGCTCTAAAAATTCCCTTCTGATATCTGTTGCCTCTTTGGCTGAAACCTCTTTATCAACCTGATAAAGCTTCATTTCACCATTCAATAATTTATCAATAATTTCTTGATTTGACATTACATAACCTTTTTAAGTAAATCTACGATTTCGGATGGCTTTATAGCCACATCAACGCCAGCTTCATTTAAAGCTTTGGTTTTACTTTCAACAGTACCGGAATCCCCTTGGATAATCGCTCCGGCATGTCCCATTCTTTTGCCCGGCGGTGCAGTTCTTCCTGCAATGTAAGATACGACAGGTTTTGACATTTCCTCTGCAATGTATTTACCTGCTCTTTCTTCTGCAGTTCCTCCAATCTCGCCAATTAGAACAACAGCATCAGTAGCCGGGTCTTTTTCGAATCTTTTTAATATATCAACGTAATTGTCTCCGGTAACAGGGTCTCCACCAATACCTACGGCAGTACTTTGACCAATTCCTGCATTTGTAAGTTCACTGGCAATTTCATAAGTTAATGTACCGCTTCTGGAAATTACACCTACATTACCTTCCTTGAAAATGTGGGTAGGCATGATTCCTAATTTACCGACACCTGGAGAGATAATTCCCGGAGTGTTAGGGCCGATAACGGTTGTATCCATCTCTTTTGCATATGCCATTATTTTCATACTGTCATGAACCGGAATGTGTTCTGATATGATAACAACCAAATCCAAGTGTCTGATTGCTTCAAACGCAGCATCCTTTGCAAATTTGGCAGGAACAAAAATAATTGAAGCATTGATGTCCACTTCTTCTTTTGCCTCTTCGATTGAGTTGAAAATAGGAACTCTATCTAAAAATTTCTGGCCACCTTTACCAGGTGTAATTCCTGCAACAATGTTAGTATTGTAGTTTAACATTTGTTCTGTGTGGAATGAACCTTGTTTACCGGTTATTCCTTGAACTAAACATTTTGTATCTTCATTTAATAAAATCATAATATTTGACCCCTATCTTAATATTCTTGTTTTATTTTCAAACGGAACTGCTAAATCTATTACATTTCCATTCATAAAGGCAGTAGCTGAAAATATTACGCTGCCCGGCAATACATTACAAGTTGTTCCTCTTTTAACTAAATAAACATTCTTATTTCCAAGCGCAGCACCAATCATTGCACTGGCAATTACGCCAACAGATTCTATTTGTTCGACTGTTGCCACAACAACCGGATCGTCAGTTTCTGGCGATACATAGCCTACACCAGGAATCTCTTTTGTTTTCGGCTCGATATAATCGGAAATGTCAGTCAAATTTTTCATTCCCTTTGCGGCATCAATTGCAGAGTTTGCAACATCCGCAACAAATGGTTCTCCCCCATATGTATCAAAACCTAAAACAATGGCGTCAGGATATCTATCCGGCCTGATGTTTGCTTCAGCATATGAAATTCCCTCGCCGGCATTTTCAGGATCTTTTGAAATTCCGGATAAATCCCCTAAATTCTCTGCACTCATCTTTAAAATATTAACAATACCTTCATTAACTGGTTCAAGCAAGTCATCTTCAACAAATGCACTAATAACCACATCATCACCTGTGACATTTGTTAAAGCGGCATCCCTTGCACCCAATTCCTTAAGAGTATAAAGGTTCTTTTCTATGGTTTCTACTAGCTTAGAACTGCATGATACATCGTTTCTAGATATATCTGCACCTATAGCTGTAACTTTCAAATTAACACCTTGTATAATTGATTTATTAAATAATAAAATATAATATTTTATTGATATATATTATGTTACTTAATTTATTTAAAGATTAAGAGTATATTGAAGAAAATTTAATTAATAACATTAAAATAAATATATTACATAATGTATTCTCAAACAAAAATCGCAATTCCCATATTTCAAAAAAATTGCAAAGATGTAATTGAAGTAGCCAAAGACTGTATTGATAAGGGAGCCGATATTTTGGAATTTAGGATAGATGGCCTAAAAAACCCCGACATCAATGAAATCAAAAATACAATTGAGGAAATCAACTTTCCGATGATAGCTACAAACAGAATCAGCACGGAAGGAGGATCATTTAAGGGCTCAGAAGAAGAGAGAGTCAATATTCTATATGAATGCTGCGATTTGGTTGAATATGTGGACATTGAGCTACAAAGTGATGATGAATACATCCACAAAATCCATGATACCGGCGTTACTACAATCGTTTCCTATCATGATTTCGAAAAAACACCAGAACTGAATGAAATCATGTACATTATCGAAAAAGAGCATGAATTAGGAGACATTGCAAAAGTCGCTTTCATGCCGCAAAACTTAGAAGATACATTGACAATATTAGCCGTTCTTTCACACTGCAAAGACACAATAGCCATTTCAATGGGTGATTTGGGAAGCTATACCAGAGTAATGGCATCAAAATTTGACTCACCGATAACCTTTGCAGCCGGAACCGACGTAACCGCACCAGGACAAATCGACATTGAAACAATGAAAGCTCTTTTAAATATGAACTTAAATATCATGGACGAGTGATCTTATGGCTAAAAAGATTATTTTAGCTCTAATAATACTTATTTTATTGATTATTGCAGGAATATTTCTTATTGGAAATGATTCCGTAGATGTCTATATCGATGGTGAAAATGTTACCGTAAGCACATTTACACTTTCAGGCATTGACACTCAAAGCCTAAACAGTGAAATATGCGACTATACATTGAACGTGATGAATGACACCACTTCAGATGCAACAACCCTTAAGAATGGCATTGGCGATATCTGCAGTTATTATGGGCTTGAAGATGTTGAAGTCAATGTCGATTCGGTTTTAGGCCCTGATCAAATACCAGTTATTGTTTATGTTGACGGAACCTCAATGCTACCGACATTGCAGGATGGACAGACTGTTCTTCTAAATAAAACTCATGATATTCATGTCGGCGATATTGTTGTGGCCGATTCTGATGAATATGGTGGAATCATAAAAAGAGTCGATCAAATCGATGGCAATGATGTTCATCTAGTCAGCGACAATAAACAGGTGTCTTACGAACGTATCAATGGCGTCTTATATGAAGTCAAAGGCATAACAACCTGGGTTGACATATCTGACATCGGTGGTGTTGTTGTAGCATATTAAAAAAAAATGGAAATAATGCACGAGCATTATTTCCGAAGGAAATTACAAACAAATTAATTCAAGTTTTGGGAGACTACACAGCGCTGTCCCCCTCTTCGCCAGTCCTGATTCTTATTACATTGTCAATTGGGTAAATGAAGATTTTTCCATCTCCAATGTTACCTGTGTGTGCACCTTTGATTATCGCTTCAACAATGGTGTCCACTTCTTCGTCCTTTACAACGATTTCAACACGTGTTTTCGGAATCAAATCGATACAGTAACTGGACCCCCTATAGGATTCCTTTATACCTCTTTGACTTCCTCTTCCTTTTACTTCTGTTACGTTCATGCCCTCGCATCCTACTTCCAAAAGGGCATTTTTTACCTCTGTGATTTTTTCTTGTCTTATAATAGCAACAATACTTTTCATCTAATCACCTAGTTAAAGTTATATGCTGATTCTTCGTGAAGATTAGTGTCTAATCCTCCGATTTCTTCATAATCCTCAACTCTAATACCATTCATTGATTTATCTAGAACTTTAGCAAATATATAGCTTAAGGTAAATGAATATATTAAAGTAGCAACTACACTAATTACTTGTATCAAGAATTGTTCCGGGTTTCCATAAAGTAAACCTGTAGCTCCATTAATTGCCGGCACTGCGAAGATACCTGTTGCAACTGCACCCCATACTCCAGACATACCGTGTATTCCCCATACATCCAAAGCATCGTCGTATCCAAATTTTGGTTTTAAGTAGTAGATTGCAAAGTATGAAACGAATGGAGCGATTGCACCAATAGCTATTGCTCCTGGAACATCGACAAATCCTGCTGCTGGAGTGATAGCCACAAGACCTGCAACTGCACCGGAAATTGCACCTAATACAGTTGGTTTTCCGACCACATATGTATCTAATGCGGTCCAAACAATCAATGCTGTAGCCGCTGCAACATTTGATACGATAATTGCGTTTGCTGCAAGACCGTCTGCTGCAAGACCTGATCCACCATTGAATCCCATCCAACCGAACCAGAGCAATGCTGCACCTAAAACAGCATAACCTAGGTTGTGTGGTATCAATGAAGTGTCTTTTCTTTTTCCTAACACTATTGCGACAGCCAATGCTGCTGCACCTGAGTTCATGTGAACTACTGCACCTCCTGCAAAGTCAAGTGCACCCATCTGCATTAACCATCCTCCACCCCATACCCAGTGGGCGACAGGGATGTATACTAAACAAATCCATAAGATTGTGAAAAGCACCCATGCTTTTGTTTTCATCCTTCCAACCAATGCTCCGGAAATAAGTGCTACAGTCAATCCTGCAAAAGCACATTGGAACATCACAAACAATAATGTTGGAATTGATCCACTTAAATCATCTAATGCAATTCCTTGCAAGAAGAAATTTGTTGGAGATCCAATGATTCCCCACATGTCGCTACCAAATGCGAATTGGTAACCGAATATTACCCAAATTACACTTACAATTGAAAATGCAATGAAAGTTAGAAATATTGTATTTAAAACATTTTTACGTTTACTTAATCCTCCATAAAAAAATGCGACCGCTGGAATACTCATTATTAATACTAAAAGACTGCAAATAAGCACCCATGCTGTGTCGCCTCCACTAAAAACTACCATTATATCTTACTCATTTAATTTTAATTAATTTAATAAATTTCAATTCGCCGGAAATCGCCGGCAATAATATGTCGGAAGTATCATTCCGATATATAGTAATTGAACCCCATAGTATATAAACCTTTTGTAAAAACAAAAATCAATGTACAAAAAGTAACAATTCAATTAAAGATTAAACAAAAATATGCAAAAATTAAAAAAACAATAAACAGTTCAACAAAAAATAAAAAAAGATAAACAAAAAGACAGTTAAAAATCGATTTTTTAAGAAAATCTTAAATAATAGCTTTTAAGAAAAATAGTAATAATATAGATTATATTAATAATCAAAATCAAATAAAGTGTTATTATGAAAGACTCAGTAAAAGCAAATCTAATTGTATTTTTAATAATAGGTTTAATTGCCTTTGGCGTTAGTTCTGCATTTGCTAGTCTTACAATTACTGAAGATAATGATTCATATAAACTGATTCCAATTGACAATGATTCATTTGAACCAAACTACATAAACAAGGTTCCAACAATTATTCCTAAAGTTGAAACCAATTATACAAATAACACAACCGCAAACACAACAGATTTAGAGGATACAATAGATGATTGGAATGATACATTTGATGATTTGAACATAACAGATAATGAATTTGAGGAAGACTGATAAAATGAGTGAAAAGAAAAAGTTTATCAGAGATAGTGTCTATGGAGATATTAACTTAAACGATTTTGAAGTAAGAATTATGGACATGCCCCAATTCCAACGCTTAAGAAGAATAAAGCAATTAGGATTAATAAGCCTGATATATCCTGGAGCTACACACACCAGATTTGAACATTCAATTGGAACAATGAATCTTGGATCTAAACTAGCTACAGAACTTAATTTAGAAGAATATGAAATAGAACTGATTAGGGCTTCAGCACTCCTGCATGATGTTGGCCACGGCCCGTTCTCACATGTGTCCGAAGGCGTTTTATCTGTTCCCCATGAAGAACTGACCAAATTCGTAGTTACAGAAACATCAATGAGAGATTTGCTTGAGGAAAAATTTGACGTCAATGACATCGTTGACATTGTTACCGGAAAAGGCCATCTAGGTCCAATCGTTTCCGGCGAACTCGATGTTGACAGAATGGATTACCTTTTAAGAGACTCACACAATACCGGAGTGGCTTACGGAATAATCGATTATGAAAGAATCATTTCAAATTTGAAATTGGAAGATGGATTGATACTGGACATTAAAGGCGTTCAAGCTGCTGAAGGAGCTCTCGTTTCAAGGTATTTCATGTATCCTAGTGTCTACCAACACCACACAACAAGAATCGTCAATTCCATGTTCAGAAGGGCTCTTAAGAAAGTGATTGATGAGGACATCATCGATGAGAAAAACATTTACAAGTACGATGATGCCGATTTGATTGGAACATTCAGACACTGCGATAACGAATTTGCAAATGACATAATGTCCAGATTAGATGAAAGGCGCATCATGAAAAGAGTGAAAAGCATAAGACTGGATAATTTCAAACATCCTGAAAAGATGTATAAGATTAAGCAAGAAACCCTTAGAAAAGCTGAAGAGGAAATTGCTGAAGATTACGGTCTTGATAAAGATTATGTATTCATAAACATTGCTGAATATCCTAGGTTTGATGAAATGAAAACCCAAGTCAGTGTGGACGGGAAATTATACCCTTTAACTGAAATATCAAACATTATCGGAGCGCTCAGTAAGGCAAGATTCAATATTCCGGACATTAGCGTTTATGTTAAAGAGGAAGAAAAAGGCAAATTCAATAAATTCAAACTTGAAAACTACTTGGATTTACCTGAAATTGACAGGGAAAAATTCCATGGAATACATTATGACCAAATTAAACTATTTTAGGCGATAGATATGATTGTTGTTGCAATTACCGGAGCTAGTGGAGTAATATATGGAATAAGACTCCTTGAAGCTCTAAAGGACTTGAATATAGAAAATTCATTAGTTATCAGTGATGCCGCAAAAATCGTCATCGAATCAGAAACCGATTATGAGATAGAAGACATAATCAAACTTGCGGACACATATTATGATTTTAATGACTTGACCGCTTCCATAAACAGCGGATCATTTAAAGCGGATGCCTTGGCTATTGTACCATGCTCCATGAAAACATTATCCTCAATAGCTAATGGATATGGAGCAAATACAATAACAAGAGTTGCTGATGTGAGTTTAAAAGAACGCAGAACAGTCGTTATTGTTCCTCGCGAAACTCCACTTAGAAGCATCCATTTACAAAATATGCTAACATTATCACAAGAAGGAGCCATAATCTTACCTGCAATGCCTGGATTCTACTCAACCCATGATACGGTTGATGACCAGATTAACTTCATTGTCGGGAAAATATTGGATTCCTTAAAAATTGAAAATAACTTATTTGAAAGGTGGGAGTAAATGTTAGAAGATAAGGATTTCATCAAATCCTGTGATGTGCCAGGACCTACAAAAGAAGCCATTAGGGCTATAATCCTATATAAATCAGGGGTTACCTCTGAAGATAAGGTTGTTGACTGCGGATGCGGAACCGGAGGAATAACCTGCGAGTTTTCCGAGCGTGCTCGTGAAGTGATATCCATCGATACCAACCCCGAAGCAATCGAAATAACTTCAAAAAACCTTAAACAGTTCGGTCTTGGAGACAATGTCACATTAATAAACGATGATGGGGCAAATGCCTTAAAGGATATTGATGATATTGACATTGCCATTGTTGGGGGCAGTGGCAGGCAACTTGAAAATATCCTGGACATTGTTCATGAAAAATTGAATTCAAAAGGTAGAATCATAATTACAGCAATTTTAGTAGACACAAAGGTTGAAGCTATCAATAAACTTAAAGATTTAGGATACAATCCAAAAATCATGGAAGTCAATGTTTCCAACGGCAGAGTCCTTGATCGTGGAGTTTTAATGATTAGTGAAAACCCAATCGCTATTATAACCGCTAAAAAAAGATAGGGAGATTAAAAAATGGATGAACATAAACGTTGGAAAATTAAATTTTCAATATTAATGATTATTTTGATAATTATCATCTATGGATCCAATTACATTGTATTGGGTGACGGTGAACACATCATATCCTATGTCTGGACTCACTTAGGTTTCATTCCAGTTGATATACTTGTTGTAGCATTCATTCTTGATGAAATTATTGAAAAAAAAGAAAAGGAAGCCATGCTTGAGAAATTGGATATGCTCATGAGCACATTCTTCTCTGAAGTTGGAAATGACTTAATCAGTCAGTTAAGTAGCGTAAATAAATATAAGACAAATACTGAAAACTTAAAATCAATCAAAGATTGGAATCAAAAGGACTATGAAAACAAACTTGCAGAACTCAAAGACACTTCAATTGACTTTTCAGCTGATATCCCCGTGGAACAAAGGGAAGAGTTTTTAGAAAACTTAAGGGATTTGCTTGTTAATAAAAGAGAATTCATTGTAAACTTAATTAACAACCCTAATCTGCTTGAAAAGGAAGAGTTTACCGGTTTGATAAATGCGATTCTCCATTTGGATGAGGAATTGGAACACAGAACCGACTTGGCCTTAGTAAATGATGCTGACTTCGGACACTTGAATGGAGATATGCAAAGGGTATATAACAAATTAGTGCATGAATGGGTTTACTATCTAAAATACTTGGATAAACATTACCCTTACATGATTGCATTAGTCATACGTACCAATCCGTTTGATGAAGATGCATCTGTTTATGTAAAAGAATGATTTAGGAGAGATTTAATATGAGTAGCGAAACTAAAAACGGTGAAAATATTAAATCTTGCATTGTTTTATGTGGAGGGCAGAGTAGAAGAATGGGTCGTGATAAAGGTTCTTTGATTATTCAAGACAAACCTATGATAAAACACATCCTTTCTACTTTAAACCACATAATTGATGAAGCGATAATCGTTTTAAATGATAAGGAAAGGATTGGCAAATATGGCGAATTTATTGGTCCAGAAGAATACACTTACACCATCACATTTTGTGAAGATAAAATCAAAAACAAAGGGCCGATGCCGGGAATCATGACCGGACTTGAAAAAATCAAAAGCGAGTATGCATTGATATTGCCTTGCGATAGCCCTTATGTTTCCAAAAATTATATCCAAACTATTTTTTCTGAAATTGATAGAGATTATCAGGCTATTGTCCCATATCATGATGTTAACAATAAAATAAGAACATCAGAACCGCTGCATTCAATCTATAATAAGAATGTCATTCCCGAAATTGAAAATTTAGTCAATGATGATATTTTGCACATTAAGGGACTAATAGAAAAAATAGATACGAAATTTGTTTTAATTGATAATAAAAAAATAGAAAAAAAAGAATTTAAAAATCTTAATCGTCCAGAAGACATCTAAAGATTTTCAATTAATTCTTTTACTTTTGTTACAGCTGTATTTACACAGTAAAGAATGTCATCTTTAGTTAATGGTTCTTTTCCACCTTTTTGCATGGAACAGATGCGACCATCTTTTGTAACACCAACATTCAAACGAGCACTAGCTACTCTTTCTTCATCCAATGTTGGGTCAATAACCATCTTATCACCAATTTTAACAAAAGTACATAAAGCTAATTCATTGTTAATTGGTAAATCAAAGGTTTCCTCTTCACTGATGACTACTTCTTCGTCAACAATAGTTGCAACAGGCAATTTAGTGGATTTGAGCGCTGCCATTACAGCCAATTCACATGCATCGAAAAGGTTTCCGCAGTTATCGATAATGTGCAAATCGATGAATAGCATCCAGACGTGTTTTCCTTCTTCAACACATAACTTATCCAATTCCACTAATTCACTTTCACGAATGCCTCTGTCAACTACACGTGCAAGTTCGATTGAATCATCGCTAGGTGGTCCTGGTTCAAAGGTAGGATCAGCCATTGGTAACATTTCACAGTTAGTCATTAAAACTCCTAAATCAGGAGTGTCAGGAAATGGGCTTCCAAGTTGTGGTTTAATACCAACAATAACTTGAGTTCCACCAAGAGTTACGCGAGCAGAACCTTCAGCTTTAGAAATAACATCAGTTTCAATAGTAATTTCCCTATAGTCAGTTAATCCCCTGCCATCTTCTCTTTTATCATTTTTGACAAGGTTATTTATGCTTTGTCTTGTAATTTCTGGTACTATATCCATATTATCCACCCACTATTCTGTAGCATATTTTTTCATTAATGCTTCTTTTTGAAGCTCGCTTACTTGACGACATCCTTCCATAGCCAAATCAATTGCTTTTGCAAATTCCTCCTCAGTTAAATTACCGTCACTTTGCAATAATGTAACTTCGCCAGTTCTTGGCATGATAGCTATTGGAACATCAGCTTGTCCTTCTTTATCTTCATATTCGGATAAGTCAAGCACGATTTCATCATTAACTTTACCTGCAGCACAGCCTACAACAATATCTTTCATAGGCACTCCTGCATCTACAAGTGCAACAGCAGCCGCTGTAATTCCCGCACAACGGGTTCCACCTTCAGCTTCTATTACTTCTATATAAACATCAACCATTGAACGAGGGTAATTTTCTAACATTAAAGCTGGTCTTAAGGCATCAGCTGTAATTTTAGATATTTCAGATGATCTTCTGTCAGGTCCTGGTCTTTTTCTGTCATCTACTGAAAATGGCGCCATATTGTATCTGCATCTAATAACACCAGTATTTGGTTCAAGTAATCTTCTGATATAGGATTCTCTAGGACCATATACAGCTACTAAAATCTTATTTCCACCAACTTCTAAGTAAGCTGAACCATCTGCACGTTCAAGCACTCCTGCTTCAATTTTGATAGGACGTAATTCATTATATTTCCTACCATCCTTTCTAATAAATTCTGACATTATATCAACCTCTTAATCTGCGAAGAATTATTTATTATTCAATATAAAAGAATTATTTGAGTTATCACCATAAGATAAGGTATTATCTTTTTTGTTCATATTTTTTCTTTTTAATTCTTCAATGACCTCAGCAATGTTAGGTTTTTCTTCTTTCTCTTTTTTCTCTTCTGCTTCTTTTTCTTCTTGTTCTAATTCTTCTTTAAAATTTTGAAGTTTAGGTTTTTCCAAAACAAATTCTTCCTCTTCGGATTCTTCAACTTCTTCAGGTGGCAATTCACCATCAATAGCCAAATATAATTTGTTTTTGATTTTATTAGTTAAACCGGAAGTATGAGCTTCAGCTTCAATCAAATGAATTATGTTTTTGGTAAGTTGTTCCATGTCTTCGTCACCTTTTACCCAGACAAGACCATTTTGACCAACGACAATCTTACATTTTGTCTTATCTTTAATCATGTTGATCATAGAACCTTTTTTACCAATCAATCTAGGAACTTTGGTTGGAGCGATATCTACGATGATTCCTCCTTTAAACTTGCCCATTCCTCTTCCTTTCAAACCGAGTTTTGCCTTTTTGATTTCATCAACATCGACAACTCTTAAAAACAGAACATCCCCAACATCATAAACTTTGTTGAGCTCTTTTTTCTCACGACCAAACACTTCAAAAGCAGGCAAAATTCCAGAGTAAGGTGAATTAATGTCTACATCCCACATTGAGAATCTGACATCATTGATTTTACCTATAACAACATCTCCTTTTTTAGGAACATATTTGCTTTTAAGAGGAATGACTCTAAGTTTTTTATTCCTCAAAGAAACAAGTCCCATTAAAGAAGAACAAATTTTACCATTCTCTTTAAAGGTACCTCTTCCTGAATAGTATTCATCGTCAGCTAATATCTGACCAGGAATAACTAAATCTTTATTTTCCACATATATCATAATAATCCCATAAGCCTAATTATTTAATAATCTTAGTTTCTGCTTGTCCACTTGAAATTTCAGCCATTTTTGCAGCAAAAGAATTCTGAAGACCGCCTGGCATTTCTATAATGCCAATCCATGAACCATCTTGTTGCCATTCTTCATTTATAATTTCACCAAATCCATGAATAGCAGAAAAAGCCCTTCCAGTAGCAGAAGCCGGAAGCCTAACAGCCATCTTAACTTTTTCGAATCTGATTGGAATTAGCGGTTTAATGGCTTTCAAGGCAACCTGTACTTGCTGGTCAACAGAAGTAAATGGTTCGAACTTGACTTTTGCCTCATCACAAGCATTTTCAATTCTTTGAACTGGATGAGGTAAACCATTTTGAGGATTGATGGCTTCTTTAGCTATCTTATTGATAACCAATTTTCTTTTATCCTCTTGCATTTTTCTTTTTTGGTCTGCAGTTAACTGAACAGTTCCCTTTTCAAGTATGATTTTGGAAACTTCAATAGGATCTGTAGTTTCAAATATTTTGTTCATTGCTTCATCAGAAGCCTTATCGCCTTTTTTGGCGTCTTTAAAAATTTCTTCAACAGCTAAAAGATCTTCAATGGCAACATCTGGGCCATCGGGATTGCGAAAATCTGCTGCCAAATCAGGGTCAACCAATATCTCAAAGTGCTCACCAGAGTATTCGTATTTAGCAATAATAGCTTCATCAACATTTACCATTGAAACATCCCCTAACTAAATTATAGAAATAAGATTATTCTTCACTCTCATCTTCAGATTTGTCTTCGGAATCATCTTCAGAATCTTCTTTTGCGTCTTCAGCTTCTTCTTCAGACTCTTGTTCAGATTCTTCTTCTGCTTCTTCCTCTTCTTCTTCAACGAGTACTTCATCAATGTATTTTTGTACTTCATCTTGAGAGAGTTTTACGTATTTTTCATCTTCGATTTTGATAACTGCTATTTCAACGTTATTTGAAGTGGTATCATGGTCAGTAGCTTGGCTGATAGCGGTTAATGCTAATGCAATAGCCCCATCCAATGTCAAGTCATCTTCGTATTTTTCTTCAAATATTTCCATAGCAGCTGACCTGCCTGAACCGATAGCGGTTGCTTTATATTCGATTAATGCTCCACTAGGATCGGTTTCGAACAATTTGCATTTTCCATTGTATATTCCACCAATGATTAAAGCAGAGCCGAACGGCCTTACTCCACCATTTTGGGTATATAACTGTAACATGTCACATAACTTTTTAGATAAGCTGGTTACACGAATAGGTTCACTATAGGTGATTTTATTAATTTGTGCTTCAACTCTTGCCCTTTCAACCAAAGCTCTTGCATCAGCAACAAGACCTGAAGTAGCTGCTCCGATATGTTCATCGATTTTAAATATTTTTTCGATAGATGATGCTTCAACTAATTTTGAAGTGGTTCTTTTATCAACAGCTAAAACAATACCTTCTGAACATTTAACACCAATAGATGTAGTTCCTCTTTTAACAGCTTCTCTTGCATATTCTACTTGGAAAAGTCTTCCATCTGGGCTAAATACGGTAATAGCCCTATCATATCCTGCGTTTTGTAAAGGTTGCATGATTATACCTCACATTTTATAAATATTTTTTATAAATTTCATATTCAACTACATAAAAAAAATAAAACCAAATCTCCGTGAAAAGGCAAATTTTTTATTTTAATCCCTACATCGTAGAATAATTAAAATATTTTTTTATTCTTTTTCCATAAATTCAATTGTTATTTATATATATAAATTATTTATAAATCTTTCTATTTTATAATAACAAAAAGTAATTAAATGAATTTCTGTGAAGCTTTAATGGTTCCAGACAAACCAATAGTGGTTATGGCAATCCTGCCTCCATCATATTTGTTAACCAATGCTAAAGAAGACCTTACTTCATCAACGAAATCCCTTTGGCATCTGACAATGGCCTTATAGTTATAAACATCAGCATTGTTATCAAGTTCATAAAATCTCATGACCCACAAATTGAAGTTGGCTGTCATCAGCTCCCCCTGAAAACGGATACAGGCATCCCACACAATTGAAACCAGATTATCTTTAGTGACTGGAGAGGCGGATTTAATATCTACTGTCAGATATCGGTTGTTCTTTCTAAGCGTAGGAGGTAAAACCTTAAGCCTCATCATCAACCCTCCTGACACCTCTAAAAATCATCTTATCCCTATTCTTGTTAAATTCCAGAATATCTTTTGAAGTCTCAAATGACTTTGCAATTTCCACATCATTCAAACCTGTCTGTTTAAAAAATGAAATAAAATCCTGTGTGGTCCTGATATCAAAAACGGAGTCTGCTCTAGATGATAAAATTAATGGAAAATCAAATTTTCTGTATAGTGTATAAATGTCCTTAAAATTAGATAGGATTTTGGATCTGTGAGAGAGATAACTTCTTAGGACATCCTTAAAGCATAATTCAATTGCAACATTATTGTTCAATGCTTCCTTTGCAAGAACATGGTTCAGGCCGGAATCATATCTTCTTAAATAAGGTCTTGATAAAACGTCAACCCTCATGCCCTCAACAACAAGCCTGTTAACTTTTAAATCTCCACCGACGACTGAAATGCAGGAAGCCTTACTTCTGAACTTGTTTGTAAGCTTTCTAATTTCATTAATGTTAGTTGATTTAATTTCCAAAGTATAATCAAAGTCGATTACATCATGCAGATTGTTTTCCAAATCTTTTCTTAACTCCAGCGCTTCTTTAAAATCATCTTGATTATATGAAAAATTAATATGGCTCCAACCATATCTGGAAGCCTCATTGGCTAATTGGACATTATCTTCAAAGCCACTTCCTCTAATATTCAAATCAAAAAACATGGTAAATACTCTATTATTTTATCTATTAATAATTTTTTAAAAAAAATATAATAGTGATATTGAATCACTATTGATATCTTTGAACTACCTCAACTTGTAGAAGTTGAGGATTCTTACTTCACGGGCTGTATGCTCTTTTGAGCATAGGATTACCGTGCTATCCCC
>NZ_JBGUWC010000179.1:0-51516 GCF_045220775.1 Methanobrevibacter sp. | reverse complement strand
TTTGCTTTCAACAGTCAAGGCCGATTCTACATTCACAACATTCACTGATCAGGTGGATAATGAAACTGCATACACTTATTCCGTTAGGGAAATAATGGTGAAAAATAAGGACAATGTATTGGGTCCATATGACAAGGCGGGTCTAAAATTACTGAAGTCCCCTAATGTCAGCGTAGATTTCCAGAATCTTAAAGCGAAAATCAGCTGGGATAAGGTAGAAGGCGCAACAAAGTACATAATATTCAGAAAGGTTGGCCGTGATGCCCAATTCAAATCAATCGCCAGTGTTAGCAGCAGTAAATTGAGTTATACTGATTTCTATTACAAGTCAGCAGACCAATTAAAAGATGTTCTCAATAGTAAAACTTTCGCAGATCCAAGTTTCAATTCCCTGTTTTATACAGTTCGCGCAAGCTTTGCAAAAACCGTTTATAGCGTGAATAAGATTAGTTATGGCTTGTACCAAATCGATGGAGATTTCCATTTGGAAGCTCCAAGCATTGTTTCCCTTAAGAATAATCAAATCAAATGGGGTAGAGTTCCGAATGCTGAAGGATATATGGTTCTGAAAAGGAATGCCACTGATGACGAGTGGGAAGTTATTGGCCAGGTGGGGCAGAAAGGTTCCACAGCCATTTCAATGAGCCTAAATAATATTGACAATAATTCCTATTATTCCGTAAAAGCATATTCCACTAAAAACGGAAAAGTGGTTTACAGTGATTTTGATAAAGGATTCAGCCTTATGAATTACTCAGCCGATAATTCAAAATACAGAATCTTATATTTCGGAGACAGTATTACATACGGTTCTCCTTATAAGTCAGATTCAAGCAGACATATCTTTTCCATTCCATATAGGGTGGGAGAGTTGCTAGGATGCGTTTACTATAACCCTTCAATTCCAGGTTCCACCTATCATGATTTGGGACAGAAAAATGGAAAGAACATTGAAAACACTAATTATTACAGATATCGTATTTGCAGGGAGGTCGTAGACCAAATAGCTATCGGTGAACTTCCAGGCAATTATAAGGATCTTGATACTGCTTATAATAGTGAACATGAATCAAATACAAACATTTCAGATTATAATATTGTCGTTTTGGCGGCAGGAACCAATGATTATCTTGACAACTCTAAATTAGGTTCTGAAAACAGTACTGACACCAAAACTTTCAATGGTGCATTCAACCATATTATGACTAAAATTGAAGAGGCAAGTAATGTACGTGTTGCTAGAGGCGATGACCCGATTAAGGTTGTCTTTGTCGATTTATACTATTCAGATCGTACATACAATTATAAAGAGTTGAATAATAGGGATGTAACACCAAATCAAATAGGTTATACATTGACAGATTATCAAAATGAAATTAATAAGCAGTACAAAAATTGGAGTTCCCACGAAAATTTAACATTATACAAATTCAATACAAGGGATTATAATATAGTTAATCAAGAGAACTGTCCATATACTGCATCTGATAATTTGCATTTCACCAAATATGCCTATGGACAATATGGTAATGCGTTTGCAGGTTTTCTTAATGAATATGTTTTCACAGATTAGCATTAAAAGATGATGTTTGCGATGTAGATTTTCTACATCATTTTTTATTTTTTTTAAATTAGTTTTAAATCATATCCTTAGCACTATTTTAAAAGATATCTTATTTTATGATAACTATTAATAGTTTAATAAATATACATTATATTATTATATACTATACATTCAATGGGGATAATGATGAAGAAGGTTATTACGTATGGAACATTTGATTTATTCCATAAAGGACATTTTAACATATTAAAAAGGGCTAAGATGTATGGTGATTACCTGATTGTGGGTGTCACCGGTGAAAATTATGATATTGGTCGTGGAAAATTGAATGTCCATGATTCACTTGCAACAAGAATCGAAAATGTTCAAAAGACTGGTTTTGCAGATGAAATAATTGTAGAGGAATATCTCGGACAAAAAATTGGAGACATAATTAAATATGATGTCGATTCTTTTGTAATTGGGGATGATTGGAAAGGGAAATTCGATCATTTATCCAGATATTGTAATATGATTTATCTTGAGAGGACCAAAGGCATCTCAAGCACTCAAATCCGCGAAGAAACGTTTGACCAATATGACATAGGTATCGTCTGTGATTTTGTCGATGATAATCAGATTGTCAAGGAATCAAAATTGGTCAATGGATTTGAAGTCAAAAGCGTTTATTGTGAAGATGAAAAGGTTAAACATGAATTCCAGGACAAATACCATTTGGAAAATTCATGTGATGAATATTCAGAATTATTGGAATCATCAGACATTATTTATGTCCGCTGCGATATCTCCAAAAGATTCAATTATATCTATAAGGCATTGAATGCAGGAAAACATGTTATCTACGATCCTCCAGCAACATTCAATTCAAATGAACTGGAAGAGTTAATGGAACTGGCTGAACAGAAAAATGTAATTTTGATGGAAAACATCAAGATGGTGCATATTTATGTATTCAATCAACTGTTATGGATGACACAAGGCGGATTGATTGGGGATATATTAAGCTTTAACTGTGCAATTTCCAAAATTGACATAACCCGCCCTAATCTGTTTTATGACTTGAGCGTTTACACATTGTTGCCTATGTTGAAAATTATGGGTCAGGATTATGAAAAATCAGATTTCATTGTTAAAAAAGATGGAGAGGATATTGAATTCGCATCCATGAACTTTGTTTATCCTAATGGAAGGTCAATCATTAATGTCGGAAATAAAATACGTGTTGATAATCAACTGGAAATCATCGGAACTGAAGGAACCATTAGAATGAAAGGTGAATGGTGGGGAAGCAGAAACTTTGAAATCCATTATCCGGATTCCAAAGAAGTGCAAATGTACAATACAAACTTTGAAGGAAACGGATTCAAGTATCTGTTGCGTGAATTGTCTACAATGTTGGACAATAATCGTATTGATACTAGAAGCATATTTAAGGATGAATCATTAAAAATCGTTGAGATTTTAGAAGAGGTTAAAAAAATTGAAAATAAGGGAGATTGAATTATGAGTCATTTATTTACTATCGGACCGGTTGAAATGTATCCGGAAACATTGGAAATCGGCGGAAAACAAGTACCCTATTTTAGAAACGATGAATTTTCTAACGTAGTATTCTCTGTTAATGAAGGATTAAAAAGATTATTGTTTAATGAAGATGGTGAAATTGTTTTGCTGACCTCATCAGGAACAGGCGCTATGGAAGCGACAATAATGAATTGCTTTACTAAAGAGGATAACCTGATTGTTATTGATGGGGGTTCATTCGGCCATCGCTTTACCCAAATATGTGATGTTCATGAAATCCCATATGAAGCCGTCAATGTTGCTTTTGGCGAAACATTGACTAGGGAAATGATTGAAGAAAAATTAGGCAATGATAAATTCACAGGTTTGCTTGTTAATTTGGACGAAACATCAAACGGCCAGTTATATGACATAAAGATGTTGTCTGATGTCTGTAAAGAGAATGATTTGATTTTCGTCGTTGATGCAATTAGTGCATTTTTAGCCGATGAGGTGAATATGGATAAATATGCCATTGATGCTGTCATTTTAAGTTCTCAAAAGGCTTTATCATTGGCTCCAGGATTGTCAATTGTGGCTTTAAGTGAAAGAATGCTAAAAAGAGTGGAAGTTATAGACTCCAAATCAATCTATTTCGATTTTAAAGATCATTTAAAAAATGCTGAACGTGGCCAGACCCCGTTCACTCCTGCCGTGAGAATCATTATTGAGCTTGAGGACATGGTTAAACGTCTTGAGGAAAAAGGCGTGGACAACATTATTAAAGAGACAAATGAGATTGCCACCTACTTTAGAAAAAGGGTTAAGGAAATAGGATTGGACTATCCGTCATATCCATTGTCCAATGCAGTTACACCAATAATTTTCCCGGATAACAATGCCGATGTGGTATATAAGGAATTGATAAAGGATTATGGTTTTGTAGTTAATCCAAGTGGTGGAGACTTTGCCAAATCAATGTTCCGTGTTTCCCATGTTGGAAATCAATCCATTGAATGTTGTGAAGCATTGATTCGTGCTATTTCAGAAACACTTAAAAAATTAGAATAGGGGAGAGGCTAATTGAGTAATATGAATTCCATACAGGAAAATTTATTTCAATTACTTGTTGAATTTGATGAAATCTGTAGAAGGTATGACATTGATTACCTTTTGGCAGCCGGCGCTTCATTAGGGGCTGTTAGAAATCGTTGCTTCATGCCATGGGATGATGATATAGATTTGTACATCACTAGGGATAATTGGAATAAATTGAGGCATGTTCTGGAAACGGAAAAAGATGTCCTTCCTGAAGGCCGTTCCTTTGTATATAAGGAAAATACTCCATATTATTCAAATCCTTTACCAAGATATATTGACGATACTACAACCACATTGTATAGGAATCAGGCGTTGGCCGGAAAGGCTTGCGGACAACATTTAGAGTTATTTATTTTTGATCCAATCCCTAGCGGCGAAAAGGAAAAACAGGAATACCTTGATTTGCTGCATGTCTATACTGAATTGCTTTCACCTTATTTTATAGTGCATAAGAATGCCACTTATGAAGATTGGGATAGGCATTACAGCCTATATAAAAAATATTGCGATAGGATTGATAAGGAAGGCGAAGAGAAGGTAATCAAGGAACTTGAGGATTGGCTTCAGCAATTCTCCATTGATGAATGCGATGAGTATTGCATGCGATGGGGAATAAAGGAATACATTTATGATAAGGAACTGTTCGAGTTAGGCCAAATGGGAATGTTTGAAGGTAAGGAATTCCCAATTGGAATACATCCCGAAGGCATCCTCAGAGTTGCTTATGGTGATAGCTGGATGTATGTTCCCGAATATGATGAACAGATTGTTCACGGCGGAATTAAGGATAGTGAAATCTCCTTTAAAGAATATACTGACAGATATCTTCCTAAAATTAATCGCGATTCTGCTTTTGAAAAGTTCAAGATTAACAAACGCAATAATGCAAGTTTATATGATGTACGTCAAAAGGTGCAGATGTTGATTGCAAAAGAGAAAGTTTTGGTCGGATGCATGCATTTCAAATATAATCTTGAAGAAAAAGAAGATGAATTGCGTTCACTGTTAGAGGACGGAAAATATATGGAATTGTCCGAAAAATTCAAAGAGTATTCCTCTCTTCAATCAATGGGAGAAGTACAAAAATTCAAGATTACAGTCCCTATTACTGATAGGAATCTTGCAACATTCTCATTAAATCTGCTAAGATTAGGGAAATATTATGATATCAATAAATTTTTAAATATTCGCAAATTGGATGATGCTCCGCTCACTGAAGAGTTAGAGGATATTGAAAGTGAAGTGGAGTTCTGTAGGGAGCTGTCCATAGCCAGATATGATGAAAAGGATTCGCAGTTAGTTCAAGAGATAGTTGATAAATATGATGGTATTTATCCGGATTTATTGGATATATATAGAGCAAAATTATGGATTAAAGAGCTTAATGCCAAATCCAGCGAAGATTATGAAGACATTGACAAGTTCTGTGATGAAATTTTAGATTCATATCCATTTGATGGGGAAGTGATGGCAATACAGGCAAAAGCCAAATCCGAATTGGGCCAAACTGAGCAATCTTTAGAGCTTTATGAAAAGGCTGTCGTGAATACAAGAAACGGATTGATATGGCAGAAGGTTGAAGATGAATGCGGCATTAGCCGTATTGAAATGGAACGTGAACTGATTGAGGGGGAAAATAATGAAATCTAAACATGATATCCAATTGGAATTGCTTCAAGAGATTGATGAAATCTGTTCTGAAAATGATTTGAAGTATATTTTTGTTGGAAATAATGCTTTCAACGCTTATGTTAACCATACAATAAGAAATAATTTTGCCCATGTTTCCGTTGCAATGACATTAGGGGATATCAACCGCTTCTGCGATATTGTTGAAAAGCAGAATGACCCTAACCGTTATGTTGAGGGAATGTTCAACAATCCGAAATATGTTCGATTATATGTATCTTATGGAAATGAAAATACAACAGATTATCACATGATTAGTTTAGATAACAATTTGCATCATGGAATCAACGTTCGTATTTATCCAATCATCAAATCCTTTGACCTTGATGGAAATAAAATTGAGGTAATGGATTCTAGGATATCCAAGGAATATAAGCTTCGTAAGTTTTTAAATAAAAAGGTCGTGAACAAAAAATACACACCAATAAGATTGGGCATTTCCCTGGCGGATACTGTTTATGATGTTTCAGGTTTTAGAAAGAAATATCCTGAAAAAATCTTTGATAATATATTCATTGATAAATGGGAAGATATTCAAAAATACTCAAAAGTGCAGATTGGTAAAAATATTATCAATACTCGATATTTCAAGGAGATCACCAAATGTCAAGTAGATAATTTGGAATTAAATTATCCTAAAGATACTAAAAACTATTTCAAGCAAATTTATGGTAGGGATATTGAGGATGTTAATGTTGTGCTTAAATCTGAACGTATAAATGCTATTGTCGATACTGAAATAAGCTATAAAACCATTCTTAGTGAAACAAAAGACTTATTGGATGAAATCAGGTCCACTCACGAAGAATTGGTTTGGGGCAGATTCAAGGTACGCAAAGAAAAGGAGTGTGTTGATAGAGTCTGGAATTTAGTTCAAATGACTAGCGCTCAAATATACTATATTGATTTCTTTGAAGAAAAAATTGATTACTTATTGAGTTTGGATTTAAATGATGAAGCTCAATTTGAAGAAATGGAAATTGTTTTAAATCCAGTCATTAGAAGATTAGAAATGTATGCTAATCGGGGCATGACATTTTCAATTGATGAAAAAACAGATTCATTGATTAGAAAATTCTTATTGTTGAACGGTAATGAAAATTTAATTGATAGAATGGATGAAATTAAAAAACATGAGTATTTCGTGGAGTAAATTTTATTTGGGATAATAGGTGAATTTATGAACTTTCGGCAAAAAAATCTATTGAATTTATTGAATGAATTTGATGAAATTAGTAAGAAATATGATATCGATTATTTTATTGCTGCAGGTACGGCATTAGGTGCAATAAGGCATGGCGGTTTCTTACCTTGGGACGATGACATGGACATATATCTCACTAGAGACAACTGGAATAAATTAAAAGAAGTAATTGAATCCGGTGAAATCGATATTCCGGAAATGCGCACCTTTGCTTATCATGAAAATACTAAATATTACCGAAATGCCATTCCACGTTACATTAATCAAGAAACATCAGCTCTTTTTAAATCACAGGCATTGGCCGGTAAATCTCTAGGCCAGCACCTTGAATTTTTGATTTTGGATCCGATGCCCGCAGGTGAGGATAAAGAAAAGGAATATATTGATTTATTTAGGGTATATGCTGAATTATTATCTCCATTTTTTACAATCTGCAGAGATTTGTCCATTGATGAATGGAACAAGCATTTTGAATTATACAACAAATATTTTGAGAAAGCCAATATTGTAGGGGATGAAGAGGTCCTTAAAGAATTAGGCGATGAACTTCAGAATTACCCGACAGAAGAATGTGAACGTTATTGCATGCGTTGGGGAGACTTAATCTACACTTATCCTAAAGAATACATTGAAAATCATAGGTTTTCAACATTTGAAGGTAAACAGATTCCGGTCAGCCAATATGTGGAGACAATGATGAGAATTGCATATGGCGATGACTGGATGTATGTGCCTGAAATTAAAAATCAAATCGATCACCCTCATCTTGAAGACTACACAACATCCTGTCTCGAATACTCCAAACGTTATATACCTAAAGTCAATAGGGAAGAGGTTTTAAAAAGGTACAGGCATCTCAAATACACTAATCTTTGCTCATTTGCTAAAACCAAAAGAATTGAAATGCTGAATGCAAAAATCAATGTTAATTCAAAATCCAAAATAATATCCAAATCATTGGAGGGTAAAGAAGAATATTTATCAGATTTATTGGAAACTAAGGATTATGAAGCAATTGTATCAGAATTTGATGAGTATATGGGACTGCAATTAAGATATGATGTTAAAAAATATGACATATTTGTTCCAATCTCTGATAGGAATCTTGAGATACTGTTAACATGCCTGGTTGAAAAAGGTGAATATTATAAGGTTGACAGGTATTTAAATATCCGCAAAAAGCATGATGAAAACTTATCCGACGGATTGGCTAATGTCGAGAATTTAGTAAAATGCTGTAGGGAGTTATCCATTGCACGCTACGATAAGAAAGATGAGAAATTGGTTCAATCCTTAATTGATAAGTATGACTCACGATACCCTGATTTACTGGATATCCATAGAGCAAAATTATGGATTAGGGAACTCAATGCAAAGTCCGGCGAAGATTACAAGGACATTGATAAATCATGCGATGAAATATTGAAAATGTATCCATTTGATGGAGAGATAATGGCAATACAAGCAAAAGCGAAAGCGGAATGCGGTGAAGAGACTGAATCCATAGACCTTTATAACAAAGCAATTAATAATACAAGAAATGGTTTAATATGGAGAAAAGTCGAAGAGGAAACTGGAATTAGCCGTTATAAAATGGAATATGATTTTATCGAGGAGGCTGAAGAATGATTAGTGAAAAGGATATTCAATTGGAATTATTGAAAGAGATAGATGATATCTGCATTAAAAATAATCTAGATTATATTCTATTGGGGACCAATGGATTAAATGCATTTGTTAATCATTCTATTAAAAACGGACCAATCTCCGTTTCAGTAGCTATGACCTCCGGAGATGTTGAGCGTTTTTGCGACATTGTTGAAAAGCAAAACAATCCAAACCGCTATGCGGAAAGAATTATTACTGAAAGAAAAAACAATCCTTGGTATATAAATTATGGAAATGAGAATACTGCTTATTTCAATATATTGGATTTGAATAGTAAAGATCATCATGGAATCAATGTTGAAGTGTATCCAATTAGAGGATTGAAACTCAACAAAAAAGCTAAAGACAAACCTGCAAAGCCTAAAGAAACGGGCAAACTCAACAAGCTTCTTAACAGGTTTTTAAAATCCAATAAGGAAAAAAACGAAGTTAAAAAAACACCAACCGACAAGACTTACATTGACAGGTGGCAAGACATTCAGGATTTCACAACAGTTAAAATTATTAATACAAAAATCAAGGCCAAGACATTAAAGGAAATTGGCAGATATGAAGTTGATAAATTGCAGTTGGCCCTTCCAAAAGATGCATCCAAATTTTTCAGGGAGATTTTTGGGGCTAATTTCAAGGACCGTAAGATTAAACCAACTAATATTGGGTACCGTTATATTCTGAATCCGGAAATGGGCTATCAACAGATAATTGAGGAATCTAAAGATTTGATTATGGAGTCCAATTCTCTAAATGAGGAAGTCAAATTAAAATCAGCCGAAGCCGATGATGATAGGGTGGTGCTTAATAATTTATGGAACTTGATTTTGATGACCAATAAGCAAATTGAGTTTACAAAGTACTTTGATGAAAATATAGAACGTTTATTATCTTTTGATTTATCTGACAAAAAGGAATTTGACTTGGTTTATAAGGAATTAAAACCTGTAATTTCGGCATTGCGAAAGTATGCGAAATTGGGAATGACATTTGATATTAATCCTGAAACCGATAGTCTTATTGAAAGGGTATTGATAATGAAAGGTAATGAGAAATTGGTTGATGAAATCAAAACTCTTAAGGATAAGGAATTTTTCATTGAATAAGGACATATTCATACGTACGGGGATAAATATGAATGAGATACAAAGGGGATTATTTGAGTTATTAGTGGAAATTGATGAAATATGTAAAGCGAATGATATTGAATATTATTTGGCAGGCGGTGCTGCTTTAGGCGCTTTAAGGTGTGGCGGTTTTTTGCCGTGGGATGATGATATTGATTTGTTCATCACCAGAAAGAATTGGCGCAAATTATATGACCTGATTAATGATAATGATGATATACTGCCGGATGATAGAGATTTGGTATGTATGGAAGATTCAGAGCTTTACAGAAACCCTATTGCCAGATATGTGGATACATCAACAACAGTCATTCATGCAGCACAATCAATTGCCAGTGAATCCTGCGGACAGCAAGTGGAATTTTTCATATTGGACCCCATCCCTAATGAAGAAAATGAACGTAAAGAGTATTTAAAGCATATGAAAGCATTTTTAGAGCTGGTTTCCCCTAATTTCCTTACATCTAAATTCATTCCTTTATCTAAATACGGCGATCATAGGGATTTGGTTTTAAGTTACTATAAGGAAATTGAGGAACAGGGATATTCCGCTGTCATAGACAGATTATATGAAAAATATTATAATTATCCTCAGGAAAAAGCTGACCTGTTTTACTTGTCATGGGGTGAGGATTACCTATTTTATAAAACTGAATGGTTTTCACAGGAACGCCTTATAGAGTTTGAAGGCAAAACATTTCCTGTCCCTAATGGACTGGAACATTTATACAGAGTCGAATTCGGTGATGACTGGGTATATGTTCCGGATAAAAGCAATCAAATGTTTCATAATCCATTAATTAAGGATTTGAATCGTTCATTTGAAGAATATTCTGACATATATCTTAATTTTATAAATCAAAGAAAAATGATTAAAATTTATGAAGAGATTAAAAAGATTTATTTAAACATCAGAATTCCCACATTAAAAAATTCTCTTGAAAGGTTTAAAATAAGAGGGGTTATAGCTACAGAGGAACTATACAAAAAAATTGAATTCAATAATTATGACCTTGAAAAACTGTTAAATGATGGTGAATATGAATTATTAGATGAACTATTTGACGATTACTATACCGTTCAATTAAAGAAGAACTGCAGATTATTCAATTTATTCATTGATCTTGATGAGGAAGTACTTAAGGTAGCTATTGTAAATAAGATTAAACAGGGCAGGTATTTCACTGCTTTGACAATTCTAAACATCATGGAAAATAATATGGATTTGGGTGAAGACTTCGGATTTTATAAGCAGGTCTGCGACTACTGTAAAGATTTGTCAGTTAATATTTATGATGAAAAGGATTTTGACAAGGCAGCAGATATATTAAATGGAGCTAACGATTATTGTAACTCTTTGATTGATACTTATAGGGCTAAATTATTGGTAAAATTGCATAATTCAAATTCTGATGAAGACTATAAACAGGTTATAGCTGAAGGCAATGACATGTTGATTGATTTTCCAGAGGACGGGGAGATTTTAGCCAGTATTGCAGAAGCATATTATCATTTAGGTGATGATAAAAAAGCTCATGATATCTATAGTGATGCAGTAAATCACACTCGAAATGGTTTTGTTTGGAGAGATGCAAAACAATATGTTGGTATTGATAAGATGATGGAGGAAAATCAATGTTAACTAGAAAAGAGATTCAAATGGATTTGCTCAATAAATTAAATGAGTTGTGTGATAAGGCTAATGTCAAGTATGCATTGCACAGTCAAGCTGCTTATTTAGCATATTTTGATGAGCCAATTGAGTTTATTGAATCATTTGAAGTCATTATGTGTCAGGGAGATGCTGAAAAGATTGCAGACATCTTGGATGATGATAAATATTATTTTGAAGATTTCAGAGTCAATCCAAAATTTGATAGGCATTACATGATGTTTGGATACAGGGATTCACTAGATTTGAAACTCACTGATATTAATTTTGAGACAGAAAGGCACATAGAAAACAATTGTGTAAGGATAACCATATACTTCATCGAACATCAGGTTCCAAAAGGGCATGCCAAAAAACTCAAATCCCGTAATGATTTATGGAAATTAAGACATATGAATGTCAATAGCTCTCAGCTATGGCGCAAGAAATATCAAAAGAAATTAATTAACCTGGCATGCTTTTTAATTGGAAACAAAAGGATAAATAAACGCAGATATGAATATAAAAAACTGAATTATGCAATAGATACTTGGGATAACATCAAAAATTACCCATTTGTGAGATTTTCCGGTAAAAAGTTAAAGTCCAGCTTGTTAAATGAGGTAGTTCCTACAAAATTAGAGGGCATTCCATCGTATATACTTAAAGATTTTGAACCATACTTCAAGATTTTCTATGGTGGTTCATGGAAAGACAAAAAATGGGGAATGTATGACGGATTTAAAAGCAGTACCCTTAGCTGGGAAGAATTCTCAAATAATCCTAAAATCAAGGAATGTCTAGATGAAATTCAAAGGAATAATGAGATTATGTATTTTGATAACATAAGATTAAAGAATTATCAGAAGACCACCAATAAAATCTCAAGACATGTGCTTCAAAGTGAAAATGTTGTAATTACACGTGAAAAATATGCAGAACTAAAGGATGAAATCATTAAGGCACATGAAGAAAATGATGTTGAAAAGTTAGGAATTTTATTGAATCCATTGATTGAATCAATGAAAGAGTCTCTCAATTTAAACTATTCCTATTCGGTTGATGAAGACATTGATAGAATATTGGATGAATACTTAAGGAAAAACAAGAATAAAAGATTAGCCAATAAAATTAAGAAGTTTAAAGCTGATATTTAATAAAATTAAATAAAATATGGAGTGATTAAATGATAGTGGAATGTACAAACGACAATATAGAAACTGTATTTGATTATATCGGGCAGGACTATGGTAAATGCCTATATATCTTCATTGATTTAAAGAAATATGGTTTGGATGACGAAAATTTTAATGTCTGGATTCAATATGATGATGATAAGATTTGCGCTATAATCAGCGAATATTATGGTGGAGTCCAGATTTACAGCAAATCTGAGGATTTAATCATTGAGGAAATTGTCGAATTCATTAAACAAAAAGATACAAAAGTGCTATTTTCAATCAAACCGATTATAGATAAAATAAAAGAATATCTTCCGGATTATGAACAAGAAACCGGAATTGTCGGTGAATTGGAAGAATTAATTTTTGAACCTGATCTCAAGGCATATTCAGCGCCCGTTGAAGAATTGGAAGAGATAGTCAGGATAGTCTCTGAAGATGAGGGCATCGGAAAGCCATATGGATTTGATTCACTGTACTCCCAATATTATGAAAGAAAAACCACTGATTTCGGACGTAATTTCGTATTGCGCGACGATGATAATGAAATCATCTGTCATGCCGGCACATATGCCGAACTTCCGGAATTAGCAGTTATCGGCGGTGTGATTACATCAATACCTTATAGGGGAAAAGGTTTTTCCAAAGGAACATTATCTGCTCTTTGCAGCCAGTTAAAATCTGAAAACAAACGTATCTTTTCATATTACTATATACCTTCTGCAACAAAAATGCACACATCTGTTGGATTTAAACAGATTGAAGAATGGTCAAAATTATCAAAAATAGAACAGTAACTGCTCATTTGAGTTTTTAATCAAAATAATCGATTATTATGTCGTTTAAACTAAAAATTAAAAATCGAATAGAAACTACAAAATATTCATTGATCAATAGCTTAATCTATTATAATTATTATCATAAGGATATTGATGAAAAATTGGTGTATGTCGAGTCCAGAAGCGGCAAGGATTTTACAGGAAATGTTTTTAAAATTGTAGAGGAATTGTCAACAGGAAAATATGGCGATTTCAAAATAGTCGTTTTTGCAAAAAAGAATATTCATTCTAAAATTAAAGAATTGCAAAAGAATTATTCCCTTAAGATTGATAGGATTATTTCAGACCGTACCAATGCCACAATGATTATGGAAAAATCGAAATATATCATTACTGATTCCGTTTTATACCATAAATATATCAAACGTCCGAATCAAATTGTTTTAAATACATGGCATGGAACTCCTCAAAAGGCAATTGGAGTCAATAGTTCAAATAAGCATATGATTGCAAGTGTTCAGCAAACTTTATTTGCATGCGATTATCTCCTGATGCCTAATGAATATGCAAAGGATAAGATATTATCTGCTTATATGATGGAAAAAACTTATTCTGGCAAAATTCTGTACGGAGGATATCCTAGAAATGGCGTTTTTTTCAATGAAGTGGAAAAAGAAAAATTAAAGGATAAGTTAGGTTTAAATAATAAGCAAATAATTGCATATATGCCTACCTATAAGAGATTATCATTGTTTAGAGACAAAAATCATAGAAAACAGGTTTTTGAAGAAATATTAAAAGAGATTGATGACAATTTGGATGATAATCAGTTAGTACTGGTTAAGCTGCACAATGCAAACAGTAATGTAAACATAGACTTTAATAGATTCAAGCGTGTTAAATCATTTCCTAAGGGATATGAAACATATGACGTTTTGAATCTGGCGGATATTTTAATCACAGATTATTCCAGCTTATTGTTTGATTTTGCAAATTCAAGGCGTAAAATTGTTTTATTCAATCATGATGAAGAGATATATTCAAGAAAAAATAAGATTTATATTCCGCTTTCACAGTTGCCGTTTCCAAAAGCGGGCAGTGTTTGCGATCTGATTTGCCAAATCAATTCGCCTAAGGATTATGACGATAGTGAATTTTTAGAAAAATTCTGTTACTTGGATAACATCAATGCCTGTGAGGATTTATGCAAGCATGTATTTAATGAGGAAAAGACATTAAAAGAGGAAATAATCGACAATCCTAAAAAGAATACCCTGATATTTGCAGGAGGATTGAGAAAGAACGGGATTACTTCATCATTGATTAATCTGTTGTCTTATGTTGATGCCCAAGAGCATGACTATTTCATATCATATAGGTCATGGAGTAGCTACATTAACAGGTATTTCTCAGACATTTTTAAGGCAATTCCCGAAGATGTCGAATTGGCACCATTAAGAACAAAAATCAACCCTACTTTTAGAGAACAGATTGCCCTTGAAAGGTATATCAATAGAGGTAATGATGCATCATGCCCTAAAATTGTTGAAAACTTATTTAAAAGGGAATTTAAAAGATTATATTCGGATTTTACATTTGATAACATAATACATTTCACAGGCTATGGCGTTAATGAGATATTGCTGTTTTCGGCCACAGATTCGAATAAGTCAATCTGGGCTCATGGAAACATGAACAAGGAAATAGAGATGGGCAAAAATAATGGGACCGTTTTAAAGAATGCTTATAATTCATATGACAATGTTGTTGTAGTTTCCGAGGAATCCGTTGACGATATCTATAAGATATCCGGCAGGAAAGACAACATCCGCCTGATACATAATTTTAACAATTACAAAAAGATCATTGAAGACTCCCAGGAGGATGTGGAGTTCCAGAATGAAACATTGGTTCTCTGCTCAAACCCTGATGGAATCAATGGAGTTTTAAATGGTCCGGGTAAAAAATTCATAACAATCGGCAGGTTTTCAGAAGAGAAAAATCATGATTTGCTGATTGACGCATTCAACGAATTCTGTTTGAAATATCCCGATACCCAACTTATCATCATCGGTGGGCATGGGCCGGAGTACTTCAAAACAAGACGTCGTGCTGAAAAAAGCGAATTTGGACATAACATTACAATTATCAGGTCCGTTTTCAATCCAATGCCAATATTGAAAAAATGCGATTTGTTCATATTGCCGTCTAAACGCGAAGGTTGGCCTATGACCCTTATGGAGGCAAATTCTCTTAAAGTTCCAATTATCGCAAGCGACATGCCAACAACCCAATGGCTAAAGAAATACGGAGCATACCTATTTGAAAATGATATTGATGGCATTGTAAAGGGAATGAACGAATATATGGATGGAAATGTCAAAGACATTCAGATAGATTATGATGAATATAACAATAATGCTTTAAAGGAATTCCTAGAAATTATTGATGACTAACATATTAATAAAGGAAATCATATAAATATAATTTAAAGGTGTTTACATGTATAAGAAAATTTTGCTCCCAACTGATGGATCCGGTTATGCGGACCAGGAAATTGACAGAGTAACTAAATTGATTGCTGAAGATGGAGAAATAATTATTCTATCCGTTGCAGGCAAATTGACTTCAAGCGCTTTTCAAAGCAGAACACAGGTTAGAAAGGTAAATAAGGGAATGTTGGAAGAGGCAAAGTCAATTGTTGCTGAAATGAAGGAAAAATTCCCAGAAGGATATAATATTAAGACTGTCGTTAAAACTGGTTTTCCTGCTGAAACAATTAATCAGGTTGCTGAAGAAGAAGGCGTCGAGTTAATTGTGATTTCATCTTCAGGTAAAAGCGGACTACACAAGTTCATCATTGGCAGTGTAGCTGAAAAAGTTTTAAAAACCGCCGAAATCGATGTGTTGTTGGTTCATAATAACTGATTATGAAGGGAGAGTGCTTTAATGGATATGGATATCAAAAAAATAGCCCTTATAGCTATTATTGCAATTATAGTTCTGGCCATTCTAGCTGTTGGATATATTTCCATGAATACTGCCAATACTAGAGTTTCAATTACCTGCAATGACACTATAAAAAACGGCGACTACATTTATGTCCAGCTCAAGGACGACTACAGAAACGTTATTCCCGACCAGGTAATCGACTTGAAAATCTTAGATGATTCCGGATGGGCACATAAATACAATATCACTACAGATGAATTGGGCCGTGGATATATTCAAGTTCTTGGATTGGAAAATGGAAATTACACCGTCCATGCCAATTTCAATGGAACATTGTTTTTAAAGGAATCACATAATAATTTAGCTTTCGCAGTAGATGATGGATATTCATATTATTAGATTATTCATCCTTTTTATCTAATCGTGCAAGAATACCATGACTTCTTTAAGTAGTGGATGAATTGCACAAAATGGAGGGCAGATTATTCTCAAATGCTCTCTGAAAATCTTTAAATAACAAACTAAATATATTAATAAATGGCAATAGAAAGTTTAATTCAAAATTTTTCAACGAAAACCAAGTTAAAAAAATAAATTAAACTATAAAAGCCTTAACCTTCGGGACGAGGGGGATAGCACGGTAATTCTACACTCAAAAGAGCGTACAGCCCGTGAAGTAAGAATCCTCAACTTCTATAAGTTGAGGTAGTTCAATGGGATATAATGGGCTTTAAGGATAAATTTAAGAATTTAAAGGAATGTAAGATTAATTCAACTATCTATGATGCATATTACAATCAGGACATAGATGATAAAATCATTTATGTCGAATCCAGAAACGGTTATGATTTTACAGGAAATATCTTCAGGATTGTTGAAGAACTCTCCACAGGATCCTATGGGGATTTTAAGATATATGTTTTTGCACATAGCCATGTAAAGCCTAAGATTCAAGAATTTAAGAAAAATTACAACTTAAATATATATAAAATCATTGATTCGCAAGACAAAGCCTGTGAAATATTGCATAAAGCAAAATATGTCTTTACAGATTCAGGAATTAGATACAAATACGTTAAAAAACCAGGGCAGATATTTGTAAATACATGGCATGGAACAATATTGAAGCTGATGGGTATTGATAATTCCTATGAAAGACTTTCAATGGGAATCATTCAGCGTTCACTTCTTTTTTCAGACTACCTTATTTTTCCAAGCGATTACTTAAGGGATAGACTGCTAAGTTCATTCATGCTTGAAAATGTTTATCCCGGAAAAATATTGCTTGAAGGATATCCTAGAAACAGTGTCTTTTTGGATGAGGGAAAAAGAGATGAATTCAAGCAGAAATTTAACTTGGAAAATCATGAAATCTTCATTTATATGCCGACTTTTAAGGGTTTAGTGGATAACAGAAAAGATGAAAAGCAAAAGAATGATGTAAATAGATTCTTAAAGGAAATTGATGAAAACTTAAAGGATAATCAAATCCTGTTTGCCAAACTGCATCCATATAATACTCAGGAAATCGATTTTTCCAAATTCGTCCATATCAAAGCATTCCCTAATGGCTTTGAGATATATGACATTGTTAATATGGCGGATTGTTTAATTACTGATTATTCAAGCGTATTCTTTGATTTTGCAAATACAAAACGCAAAATCATCATCTTCAACTACGATGAGGAAGAGTATTTGGCAGACCGTGGATTTTATTTCCCTCTATCCGAGTTGCCTTTTCCTAAAGTTCAAACAGTAAAAGACCTGATTATCGAAATGAACGCACTTAAGGATTATGATGATGAAGAATTCATTGAGAAATTCTGCCAATATGAACGCATTGATGCAGTTAAATATATATGTGAGACTATTTTTAAAGGCAAAGACTGCTGCAGATATGAAATTATTGAAAATAAGAAGCCTAATATCCTGCTTTATGCAGGTGATTTCTCAAATGACGCTAGCGTCAAATCATTAAATAGCTTTATTGAAAATGTAGACTGCGACAGATATAACATATTCATTTCATTTTGTCAGTGGATGGATAACATTAAGGAAAATAACGAAGATATTTTTGACAGCATTCCTCAAGGAATCGGATTTATGCCGTTCAGTTATAACATAATGCCTACTGTCAAGGAAAAACTGAAATACAATCAACTGATCAGCAAAGGCAATGAAAAGGATTATACCAATTTATTGAAGGATTTCTTTAAAAGATCATTCGATTTGCAGTATGGCGGTTTGGAATTTGATTTGATAATCAGTTTCGATGCCGGTGACTTGAATCAGGCATTGATATTCGATAATGCATGTGATAAGTTCTATCTGTTTTCTAAGGACAGTTCAAAGGTTGCAAACCTGGTAGGTAACGACAAGATTATCACAGATTTCGATTCCCTGATGGATATTATTGATGATATCTAATTTTTTTTTTTAAACCGATAAGCAGGATGCATCACAAAATATAGTTTTCATTCAAATTTTTAATAAGAATCATATTGTTTTTTAATACAAATTTCAAAATTAAAGATAAATACATAAATATATAAAAAAATAAAAGTTATAATTAGTAGAAAATATTCTACAAAAAATATAGTTATAACTATTGGTGTTTTTTATGAATAAAAAGATAGGTTTTATTTTAGCTTTAGTAGTAATCTCTTTAGTAGCGATGTCTACTGTAAGCGCTGGTTTATTTGACTTTATGGGTGGTGACGATGCTAACGCAACCGCTAACGATGAAGACACCTTCATTGTAGGTTTCGATGCAGAATTCCCTCCTTACGGATATAAAGACGACAGTGGAAACTATGTTGGTTTCGACTTAGATTTAGCAAAAGAAGTTTGTGAAAGAAACAATTGGACATTCCAAGCTCAACCAATAGACTGGGATGCTAAAGATGCAGAATTAGACTCAGGTTCTATCGACTGTATTTGGAACGGATTTACCATCAACGGTAGGGAAGACGATTACACCTGGACTGACGCATACATCGACAACAAACAAGTCATCGTTGTAAAATCTGATTCTGGAATATCTTCCTTAGAAGATTTAGCTGGTAAAACTGTAGAAACCCAAAAAGATTCCTCAGCATTAGCTTCACTTCAAGGAGATAACAAAACTTTAGCAGACACCTTTGAAGCATTAACCGAAGTTGCTGACTATAACACTGCATTCATGGATTTAGAATCCGGTGCATGTGACGCTGTTGCTATCGATATTGGTGTAGCACAATACCAAATCTCATCTAAAGACAACCCTGATGATTACACTATCTTAGATGATTACATCTCATCCGAACAATACGGTGTAGGATTCAAACTTGGAAACGATGCATTAAAAGACCAAGTACAAACTACTTTAGATGAAATGTTTGAAGACGGAACCGTTGCTGAAATCGCTCAAAACTATAGTGATTCCGGTGTTCCTGGATCTTTAATCACAAAATAAACTAATTAGTTAAGAGGGAGAATTAGTTATATGATTTTAAGTAATGTAATTTCACAATTACTTGGGGGGATGGTTACCTCAATTGAAATATTCTTACTTACATTACTCTTCTCTCTTCCTTTAGGTTTAGCTATTGCCGCAGGAAGAATGAGTAACATCAAACCGATTAGATGGTTGATGAAGATTTATATTTCAATCATGAGAGGCACACCGTTAATGTTACAGCTGATTGTTGTGTTCTTTGCGCCGTATTATGTATTTGGACTTACACTTTCACCTGACTACAGATTCATTGCAGTCATTATCGCATTTACAATTAACTATGCGGCTTATTTTGCGGAAATCTACAGAGGTGGAATAGAGGCCATTCCGAAGGGACAATATGAGGCGGCACAGGTTTTAGGTTACAGCAAGCTAGAAACATTCTTTATAATTATAATGCCTCAAGTATTTAAGATAATTCTTCCTTCAGTAACTAATGAAGTAATTACTCTTGTAAAAGATACTTCTCTTTCATTTGTAATTGCAATTCCGGAAATGTTTACAGTGGCCAAGCAGATTGCAGCGGCAGATGCATCAATTGCGGCATTGCTCGTAGCGGGTGTATTCTATTATGTATTCAATATTCTAGTTGCATTCTTCATGGAAAACTTGGAAAACAGATTAAGTTATTATGATTAGAGGGGTATTAAAATGAGTTTGCTTGAAATAAAAAATCTTAAAAAAAGCTTTGGAGACAATGTTGTTCTAAAGGATATCTCACTTAAGGTTGAAAAGGGTGAAGTATTGTCAATTATCGGACCGTCCGGTTCAGGAAAATCAACATTGCTCAGATGCATCACCGACCTTGAAGAGGAAGACAGCGGTGAAATCAATTTTGACGGAACTTTCGGACTGGTTTTCCAGAATTTCAATCTGTTTCCGCATCATTCAGTAATGAAAAACATTACCAATGCCCCTTTAAAAGTTCAAAAAAGGGATAAGGATGAAGTTCGCAAACATGCTTTGGAGCTTCTCAAGAAAATGGGCCTGGAAGATAAGGAAAACGCATATCCATGTGAACTGTCAGGGGGCCAACAACAAAGAGTATCCATTGCAAGGGCTCTGGCGATGAATCCTGACATATTGTTCTTTGATGAACCTACCTCAGCACTTGACCCTGAGCTAACAGGCGAAATCCTGACTGTAATCAAGCAGCTGGCTGCTGAACACATGACCATGGTTATTGTAACCCACGAGATGAATTTTGCCAAAAACGTTTCAGATACCATCATATTCATGGATGGCGGTGTGATTGTTGAAGAAGGCAGTCCTGAAGAGGTATTTTCATCCGACAATCAAAGAATGAAAGAGTTCTTAGGAAAATTCAACGATTGAATCTAAGATTTAATCCTTCTTTTTTTATTTGATTTTAGAAATTTATTTTAATAATAATTCATATAATCATTACTATATTTGGTGATTATAGTGAGTGAATCTGATAAATTAGTTATTTCTTTTAAATTTCCACCTGATAACGATGTAAGTGGAATTGTTGTTGCTAAAAGAATTATCACTGATAATTCAAAAGTTGATGTATTATTAAACCATGTCGATAATGATTTTCTGGATTTTGTAAATCTTGATAATTTTATAAATGAAAGATTTGAAGTGTCAGTTGATGCAAAACGAGATTCTGTCGATTGCATATTTGATTTTATCAATCAAGGTATGGATATAATTGATAAAAAGGACTACAAAGAAATCTATAGTCGTTCATGGTATATGTCCAATCATTATTTGGCGCTTGAATACAAATTCAGCCATCCGGATGTTTTCTGGACTGCCGAGTTTTCAGATCCTGTTTTGAGGAATATGCAGGGAAGAATCAAAAATTATAAATCAGCAGTTCTTGACAATCAGGAATATATCGACAGACTAAATCAGAACATTAGAATGCTCAATTTTAAGGAACTGGACAATCCGGCCAATACATTCCACATTGCCGAGTATTTGACATTTTTATTTGCAGATAAGATCATATTTACAAACGTAAACCAAAGGGAAATGATGCTTGAATCCTACGATGATGATGTAAAGCAATTGGTCATTGATAAGTCACAGATAATACCCCATCCGACATTGGATAAATCATACTATCATCAAAAGGAAAGCGATATTGATTTGGACAAAGGGGATATCAATATTGCCTACTTTGGAACAACTTACTATATATTAAGGCATTTTGAACCGTTATTCTATGCGTTTGAATCGCTGAATCACAAATACAAGGATAAAATCAAGTTCTACATATTCATAGACTCTGCTGATTTCCTGAAGATCTTAATTGATGAGCTTGAGTTTAAGGACAATATCATTATACAGAAGCTGCTGAATTATATTGAATTTTTAAATGCAACTACAAAATTCGACATATTGCTTGTCAATGATACGATAACCGAAAACAGATTCAACGTAAATCCATATCTGCCTTCAAAGCTGGCAGACTGTAAAGGGTCTTCAAAGGACATCTGGGCGATTTATGAAACGGGCAGTACCCTATCAAAAGAGGATGTCAAATACAGGTCATCAATGGGCGATTTCAAGCAATCAAAAGAGGTTCTTGTTCAAATCTTAAGTGATTACGGTTATGATGATGAAGATTCAAGCTTTGATGAAAACTTTTATGAAAAAAGAATAACCGATTTAAATAGGATTGTCAGAAAGGAATTTGACGCAAAAAACAGGCTTGAAAAAAGGAATTCAAAATTGAAAAGAGACATTAAAAGGCTTAAGGCCGAAAATAAAAGGCTTAAGGATAAAAATGAAGAAATCTTATCTTCAAATTCCTGGAAAATCACCAAGCCGCTTAGGGATCTTAGAAATAAATAACTTTATATTAATGCAGATTTAAATTTAAGTTCATGGTAAAAGTTTCAGTAATTCTCACTGCCTTTAACGAAGAGAAATTTATCGGGAAAGCTATCGAAAGTATCTTAAATCAGACATTCGATGATTTGGAGTTGATTGTCGTAAATGACGGATCGACTGATGGCACATCAGATATCATAAATGGCTTTGATGATGAAAGGATAAAACTTATCAGTCATGAGAATTCCGGGCCAGGAGCAAGCAGAAACAGGGCCCTGAAGGAGGTTCGGGGCGAGTATGTAATGTATCTTGACGGCGATGACTGGTACAGTGAAGATGCAATTGAAATAGCTTATAGGGAAGCTAAAAGCAAGGATACTGATTTTACATTTTATCAGATGATAAACTATGACGATAAAAGCGGCAAGATTTATGAAAACGACTGGTTTAACCTAAACATATTCGATGAAAGCTTTGAGGATAGGGTCTTTAAGGCTTGCGATTATGACGGCTCCATTTTTGACATGTCAGTAGGGGTGTGTCAGAAGATATATAACACTTCTTTTTTAAGGCGCATTGATGCGAAGTTTCCGGAAGGGATATTCTTTGAGGATATGCCGTTTTTTTATTATGTTCTGCTAAAGGCAGACAGGATTTCAATCATAAAAAGGCATCTTTATTATAGGAGGAAGCATGACGCATCAATTACTCATGTGGTTGACGAGAAGTTCCTTGATACCGTTCCGGCAGGACAGGAATTAATGAGAATTTTTATTGAAAATGGATGGTATGATGCATACAAATTTGATTTGCTTGCCTATAAAATCAATGGTCCTCGATTTGCTTTAAGAGACATTGAAGAAAACTATAAGGTTCCACTTTATGAGTTGATTAAAAAGGACTATCTTTCAATTAAATCAAGCAAATATTATCAGGACTTTTTGGATAACTTGGGCCCCGTCAAGAAAAAGTTCTTCCTAGATATAATTAAGTCAAAAGATTATGATGATTTCATGACATTGAACCAGGCAAAGTCCTGACCGGCATACAAGCTGATTAAAATGCATGTAATTGAGATTATAATATATATCAAAAGGACATCAAATGGACTGAATATCAAAAAGAATATGAATCCGATTAATTCAAGTAATATAAAGACTCCTTTTTTGTTTGAAATATCGCTGTAAGACAATATGCCCAATGCAATCGGGGTAAATATAATGGCTAAAATATACCAGATGCAGTCAGCCAATGGTGTCAATGCAACTACATCAAAGTTAAAAAGGTAAATGTATAGGTACATTTCCAAGACAGTCAGGAAAAATCCCTGGACTCCTCCGGCAATGGCCTGGGCCAATGTATGCTTGTTTAAGGTAACACGTGACCAGATCAATATCGGATATAGTATTGCAAATAGCGCTCCGATTGGTCCTAAAAGCAATATCAATGCACCAACAGGACCTGATAGGCCAGTGGTGTGAACGCTGATTTTCCATTTTGAGGTAATCAAAAGCACAACTCCTGTATTTACGCAGTAGCATAAAAGCAGTGCGGTCAGGAAATGGTCAGCCCCAACAAACAGTGAAACCAAAAATCCAATAAAATAAGAAATTATCCCAACGATTAATGGAGTAAAGCGGTCTTCCCGATTGGAAATGTCGCTGTCAGTATCAAGTTTCTTAACCCAATAGAGTATGATTGCCATAGGCAGGATTGATGCAAAAATAAGTGAAATCAGCTCCAAAACAATGAATTTGGATAGATTAAATGCTCCGTTTTCAAATGATAATATTAAACAGATTATTAAAAATAATGGAATGCAAATGATTGGCGGATTGGTAAATGTAGATATTGCTTTAGCTATTTTTAATTTTTCCATGTAGATACTATATTATTTGTTTAATATAATCTTAATTGTTAAGCAGACATTAATATACTATTAATGTACAATAGTAATCTATGAAATCATTAGTTGTATATTTTTCAAGAACAAACATTACAAAAAGACTGGCAGAGGATATTGCAGGCCAACTTGATTGTGATATTGAAGAAATCAAATCAAAAGTAAACTATAACGGCAAATTAGGATATGCACGCGGAATCAAAGATGGCGCATCAGGCAAAATCATCGAATTGGAACCGCAAAAGTACAACCCCGAAGATTATGATGTGGTCTATATTGGAGCGCCTGTGTGGGCAAGCAAAGCGGCCAACCCTATAATTTCATATCTTAATCAAAACGAAGGCAGATTCAGCAATGTCAAATTTTTCCTGACAGCTGGAAGCAGCGGTTTTGATTCAAGCTTTAAGCAAATGGAAGAAAATTCAGTTAAACCTCTTAAAACACTCGCTCTTACAACAAGAAATGTTAAAAAAGATGAATACGATTTGACTTCATTTTTAGAATGAAATAGTTATTTATACTATCTTTAACTAAATATCAAACATGGAATTTATTCTAAACAATAAGAAATATTCAATCTTAAATCATGAGCTGTTCATAAACTATTTGATGGTTGATAACTATTTCAGGCATCATTATTCAAAATATGATTATGATATCAGATTTGATTTTGTCACACCAATCTTAAACAAGGATAAAGTCGAATTTGAAGATATATTGGAAGGTACAGAAGTCCTTGAGGAACTGATTGACAGACAGGAAATCACTTTCCCTCCAGCCGGCGTTAGCATTGACCAGATAAGCAGCGATGAATTCAACATTTCCTATCAGGATTTAACTTTTAATAATGTTCGCATTGGCGAGGCAATACCATTATTGATAACTTTAAATTCTCTTGTAACATACAAACCAATCGTCACACTTGACCAAATTAAAGAGGAACTCGATAATTTCATTGAAAAATTCAGGTCTTATAATAATATTTAATATTGTGAATAACATATTATTAAATAACTATTATATTTTAAGGTGATATTTAAAAATGAATTGTCCAAATTGTAATAGCGAAAATAACGATTCAGCAAAGTTTTGTAAAAAATGCGGAACACCGCTTAAAAAGAAAACCATTACTCATCAAAGCATGATTGATTCAATCAGTGATGAGAAATCATCAAAGGATAATACTACAAAATACATTATCATTGCTTTAATAATTGTTGCAGTTGTTCTTGCAGGAATATTCGCATACATTGGTTTTGGAAATAATTCCACTGCGGATTCCCAGAATCAAGTTCAAAGCAGCAATAATGCCTCCGTATCTGAGGTCAACAACACTCCAGCAGAAAATTCACAACCTGCTCAAACTGCAGAACCGGCCCAGACTACACAAACCACTCAGGTAGCTTCGAATCCATCACAAGACATGACCATATATGGAGGGTCATTCTCAACAGGCAGCGGCTTGTCAGATAAGACATATGCAAGCATTTATGTCGGACCGGAGCATGCCGGAGAAAATGTAAAGATACAGATTAAATATTCCAGGGATGGATCTAGCCTGAATAATGGAAATATGGTTCCGAAAACTGTTGACTCATCAGGTTACATCAATGTAAAAAGTGCTGATGCATATAAGTATTATCCGGATTTTGCAACCATTAACATTTATGATACCTCAGGAAATCTCTTGGATACTCAAAGCGTATCCCTAAGCCCTGAGAGCGGTACTCAATCCTTTTAATTGAGTACTTTTTTATTCTTTTTTGTAATATAAACTATTTAAACATGAAATTATAAATTAATATAATATTGTATTTTATATTTAGGTGAATTTATGAATATTACTGTAATTGGAACTGGTTATGTCGGTCTTGTAACAGGCGCTTGTTTTTCTAAAATGGGAAACAAGGTATATTGTGTAGATATTGTTGAAGAGAAGATTGAAGGGTTAAAAAATAATATCATGCCTATTTTCGAACCCCAACTAGAGGATATTGTAAAAACATCACAGGAACGTGGTGATTTGATATTTACAACAGATATTAAAGAAGCGCTCGACAATACTGAAATTATTTTTATAGCTGTTGGAACACCAATGGCCGATGATGGCAGCGCAAATCTTGATTATATATTCTCTGCTGCTGATGATATAGCAAAAAACCTTACACATGATTCTATTGTTGTTATCAAATCCACAGTTCCTGTGGGTACAGGATTTAAGGTAAGGGATGAAATCCAATCAATATTGGATGAAAGAAATTCATCTGTAAAAATTGATATTGTTTCAAACCCGGAATTCTTAAAGGAAGGAACAGCTGTTGAGGACTGTCTGCATCCGGATCGTATTGTTATTGGAGCTGAAAATGATGATGTATTTGATATAATGAAAGACTTGTATTCTTCATTTGTCCTAAATCATGAAAGATTCATATTGATGGATGTCAAATCATCTGAAATGACAAAATATGTTGCCAATGCAATGCTTGCTACCAAAATATCATTCATGAATGAAATTGCAAATATCTGTGAAGTTACAGGCGCTAATGTGCAAAGCGTAAGACTGGGAATCGGATCGGATAAAAGAATTGGCTATGACTTTATTTATGCAGGCTGCGGATATGGGGGAAGCTGCTTCCCAAAGGATGTTCAGGCATTGATAAACACTGCAAAATCTAATGGTTACGAACCGAAAATAATTTCCAATGTTGAACTTGTAAACAAAAGACAGAAAATGGTTCTTGTAGACAAGGTCGTTAAAAGATTCGGCGAAGACTTGACAGGTTTTACATTTGCAGTCTGGGGCCTTGCATTCAAGCCATATACTGATGATGTTCGTGAGGCCACTTCACTTGTTGTAATAAGTGAACTGATTAAAAGAGGCGCCAAAATTAAGGCATATGATTCACATGCAATAGAGGAATTCAAAAATGCAATTGATGATGAATATATGGATTCAATAGAATTTGCACAAAGCAGATATGATGTCATTGAAGGCAGCGATGCTTTGATATTGATTACTGAATGGAAAGAGTTCAGAAGCCCTGATTTTGATTTGCTCTCTGAAAAACTTAACCATAAGGTAATTTTCGATGGAAGAAACATTTACAATAAAAAGATAGAAAATATCGGATTTGAATTATTCCAAATCGGTTGTTAAGTTCGTTTCTACATTCAATATAGGAGCCCTATTTATAAAGCAGGTGGATGTTTTTTTCCAGTAGCAATTGTTGCATGTCTTGCATTTGCTTGCTCCATCACCTTCCAGCTGCCAATCTACCAAAAAGCTGGGATCGGCTACAAAAGGCCTCTGCATGGAAATGAACTCTATTTTTGAATTATTCAGTATATCGTTTATCTGTTTTTGGCTGGTTGAGCCTCCACCTAAAATAACTGGAATGTTGATATTGTCCATAATCCTTTCAGTTGCTTCAATTAAAGGGTTTTCCTCCTTGTTTTCACGTGTGAAGAATTGCGGTGAACGTGGACGGGTAATCTGAATTGAATCGACTCCATATTTTTCAAGCAATTTAGCCACTTCAATTGTCTCATCCAGGGTCATTCCGTTGGTAGTTCCATCAAATGCATTTAAACGGCAATTTATATGCAGGCTTGTGTTGTCTTTGATAACTTTGATTATCTCTAAAACGATTCTTAAGCGGTTAAAAGTGCTCCCGCCATATTTGTCATTTCTTGTATTGAAATTCGGATTGATGAATCTGGATAAGAAGTAATAGTTTCCAAGACCTATTTGGATGCCATCAAAACCGGCATAATCAATTTTTTGAGCGGCAATTACCATATCAGTCTGGATTTTGCGAATGTCTTCAATTGATAAGTCTTCAACACGCATATTTTGCTCGGTACGTTTATTGTATTGCACAAAACCCACTTGGGCAAAAATGGGAACATCATATACATGAACAAGGTCAGTCAAATCTTTTGCTTCACGTACAAATTGATTATACTGCATTGTATGTGAATATTTTGAAAAAACATCTCTAGGGTAAAGGGAAATCAATTCTGTTATTATTAAGCCGACACCGCTGGCTGCGATGTTTTCGTATCTGTTGTATATCTCAGGTGTAAAATTTCCTGATTTTTCCCTTTCAGATTCCCACAAGCCGGTTCTTACAATTCTGCTGTTTAATCTTAAATCACCAAAACGACAAAAATCAAATAAGTCTTTCATAGTTAATATTAATGTCAAAATAATATAAAAATATACTATAAATAAAATAATTTACATATTATTGTATAATGTCATTTAATATTATTTCAATTTTTTTGGTTGCGGTTGCTCTTGCTATGGATGCCTTCAGCGTATCAATGACAAAGGGTTTTACGCAAAAGGATTTGAAAAATTCACAGATTCTATATTATGGGCTGTTTTTTGGAGGTTTTCAAGCCTTAATGCCAATTTTAGGATACTTCTGCGGCAATGTCATTGCATCAATTGTTGAAGCTCTTGCATCAATCATTGGATTCATTCTGCTTTTGCTTATAGGATTTAACATGATACGTGAAAGCCTATCTTCTGATGATGATGAGATATCTGATGAGTTCTCATTCAGGGAAGTCACATTGCTTGCCATTGCAACAAGCATTGATGCATTTGCAGTTGGAATCACAATTGCACTTTTAAAGGATCCTATATTGATTTCATCAGCGATTATCGGTATTGTTGCATTTGCTTTCAGCATTGCAGGAATCTTTATTGGAAGAAAAATAGGAGATTATGTTGGGGATAAGTTCCAGATTTTAGGTGGAGTCATCCTTATTTTGATAGGTTTCAAAATACTTTTGGGATTTTAATATGCTCCAAATTAAGAAAATGTCATATTTATCCTAGTTGATATAGGTGGGTCAATTAAGATAGGTCATATTATAATTTTTTTGATTTTTTTTAACCTGATATTAATTATTAAATTTTATGAATTTTATAAAATTTAATAAATTTTATTAATTTTTTGAATATATGGGCTCTAATTAAGTCAAATAATGTTATACATAGCTAAATTATTTAATTAATTCTTATTATATTATTTATTCATTAAAATAATTTTATATATTATTTAAAATAAGTTAAAAAGGCTTGTACGCCTTTATTTTTACTTAAAATTGCGTTAGTGTAATATTACCATAGTCGGCATAGTATTTCCGTATATTATCCTTAAATATGTATTAATAGATAAATATATAAAATTAGTCAAATATATACTATAACCATTATAACCATAAATACTTATTTACAGTAAGTAATGATATATGTATAATATATAAAATATGTAATTAAATACAATCCATAAATATGGATAGTATATATCTACCATATTTCTGTATATACAGAATATAGTTTTTATACATATTTTACCACTACTTCTCAAGTAATATTAAGAAAATAGCATAAATTAACATTGCCATATATATCAAGCTATTGATATATAGTATTTTCTTTAAATTTCTACATTTTTTATTAAATTTAATAAATTTTATCTGAAAATTTTAGATTTAATAAATCTTATAAGTTTGCTTATTATGAAATACAGGAATGCAACGAAAATTACAAATGCAACAATAATGGATAGAATTATAGTCTTGTATGTATTTGAATCTTCATTTATGAATGTTACAGAACCTATTTGCTTATAATTAGGGGCAATTGGAATATCTGCAGCTTTAGTTAATGTATTATTGAAATAGACATCATCTATGCATTTTTTATAATCCTCGCCTAACATGGATCCGTCTTCATTGGATACATAAATATCGGTTTTATTGTACAGTTCATCTGTTTTAAAGTCATATGTAATGATTTCTCTTCTATCAAGACCATACATATCAGATTGAGCCAGTTCATTTATTAATTTGACTTTATCTGTAGTATTGAGTGAAAAATTGTTTCCTCTTGAAAATGAATAGTCATTCGGAAGTGAAATATAGCGTCCAGGCTCTAATTTTCCTGTTTTTAATTTACTGACTGTTGCAAAACCGTAATTTCCATTAGGTGCCTTAATAAGGACATGTCCACGACCAAACGGCTTGTTAATTTCTTGAATTTCTTTTAGGCCTTCCTCAGAGATGGTGTAATCATCAGAAATCATTTTTGCAGTAATGTTTTCACATTTTTCATTCTCGATTCCATCGTCAATGCCGCCTAATCCGATTACCCAGCCGTCACTGGTTACGATTACATGATTGAAGTATCCCCCATCGGTCTTATATTGTTTAATTACTGAATGGCCATGCCAATCAGTCTGTTCAATGAAAATATCGGCTGTAACATTGGAATCACGCCTATAACAAAAAACAGTATCATTTCCTTCCAATTGCAAAACGATTGAACAGCAACCGAATTCATCAGTTGCATTGGAAATAACTGATGAATCATCGATATTTTGATTATTAAATGTAGCATATACACTACATATTGAAATAAAAATTATAAAAATACTTAATGCAATAAATTTCCTATTTAAATTCATATAAACCCTTAATTAACTTGATATAATTATATTTAGGTTAATATACTATTTAAATTCATTTATTTGCATTAAGTAATTGAATTAGTTATTAAATCTTCTGGAATTGAGTCTTAATTTCTGTTTCATTTGCTCACGGTCAATGTGGATGTACTTATCGGTTGTCTGTGAGTTGGAATGACCTGCAATTGACTGAACCTCAGCAACAGTAAGGATTTCAGCATAATGGGACAGTGCAGTGTGCCTTAGAATGTGAACACTGACATTTTTACTGTAGTTTACAGGACAATCTATCCCTTCGCTTTCAATTCTTCTGTCACATTCACGTGCATGCTTTTTGATGATGTCCTGAACTCCGCGCTTGCCTATTCTATTGCCTTTGATATTGGTGAACAGCTCTTCACGTGTAACTTCCTCTGCCGCTTTGTTTCGCTGAATCACGGGACGATATATATTGTGGGTGTTTTTCCTGAGCTTTGTGATGCGATCCATCATCATATCATTCAGACTGAGCAATGTATCATAGGTAATGAATGTAGTACGGTCTTTCAATTCACCTTTAGTTGTCTCTGCACGTAGATTGACATCAATAAACTCATCAGAATCCTGTGGTATGACATAAAAGCCGTTTTCATCAATAGGAACTTGAATATCATCCTTGTTTAACAGGACAAGTTCTTTCAGCCTCATGCCTGAATCGATGAAAGTCCTGCAAATCGCATAATCTCTCTTGTTTCCGCTCTGTTGGATTGTATCTAAAAAGAAATTGGATTGCGGCCAAGTCAAAGAGATTTTTTCAATTCTTTTTTTGGCAGTTTCTGGATCTTCTGCTTTTACTTCAATGATATCCTTCATTTTGATGGTTTCATGCTGGATTTCTTCCTGGACATCTTCAGAGTTGATGAATTCCAAAATGTTCATCATATATGTTTTTACAGTGGTCCTCTTGTTTCCACGCTGTTTTAAACAGTATCTACGGTAATGTCTCAATTGCTTTTTGACATTATCGCTGTTTAATTCATCAATTCCTTCCTGTTCCAGGTATTCAATGAATTTGGATATATTGAATGTCTGTTTTTCGATAGTTTCTTGAGTTAAGTTTTTTACCTCTTGCTTTTCTTCCAAATATTCATCTAGGTAGTCCGTTAGCTCATCGACTGCAATCATAAGCTTTTCGCCTCCTAAATTTCTTTACTCAAACCCTTGTTATACTATTGAATTCTTTAGTATATAAATACTTCGTATCTTTTCATTTTTACTGTATATTATTACATAAAATATACGTTCTTTTTATATATAAAATTTGGATAATTTGGAAATTTGTCGGGAAATGTTGAAAGTGTAGTAGAACATATACATCACGTGGTTGAAATATGGTGATTTCGTCAATTTTTGATTTTTGAGGATAATTTTTGAAAAATTTTTGAATCTTAAATTTTCTGAAAATCTACCCATGTTAAAAAAATTTTACAATGTTTTTAAGTAATATAATTTTATATATTTGTAATATTATGATACTCCTGTAATCCCAAATTATATATTTGTTGAATTTCTATTCAATCCCACATGGCCATCACATAATTAATTTAAAAAAATATTAAATCGTATTGTTATCTCAATCATCAAATTTTTCATCTAATAATTTTGGATTTTTAGCATTTTTAGAGCTGACAATTTTCTTTCCGGTTCTTGCTTCCAATTCTCTTCGGGCATTGCCAGCAATACTGCCCCCATCTATAGCAACATCCTTACTTTCTTCAAAACCTTCCGGATTTTCAACTTTACTAATTTCGGTAGTTGCTAATTCACCAAGCATATTAATAACCAATTCTGCATTGGTCATATTGTCACGCAAGCTTTCTTTTTTCAATCCTTTGACTTTTTTGTGCTGGCCTGTTGTTATTCCAAATGATGCTTTGCTAATTTCATTGGTAAGAATTGCATATTCAAGACCTTCTTCGACACCTGCACGATCCCATTCAGCAGTTAAATCCTTTCTGATTTCCATACTTCTTATTCTTTGGGTAATCCATTCCTCGGAGTAACCCTTTTTGCGGTAAGTACTAATTGCCCTTTCAACAGCAATTTCCGGATCTGCAATTTCATCAATTCTCTCAGAACCCACTTGAGCTAACCATTGCTTGAATGGTTCTGCATTTGGTGAAGGTATTGATTGTATGATACGAAAAATTTGTTTTTTGGATGCTACATCTGTTTTGTACATTTTACCATCTTTATATGATGGCAATTTCAGTTGGTTACAAATTGTAACCAACTCAACACCTTCATCTTTTAATCTTTTTTTTAATACTTTCCAATAATTTCCAGGATTTTTACTCTGACTAAGTACACCTACAACATCTATTACTGAAAAATAATATTCTTCTGTCTCTTCATCCCAAATATACCTGATTTTTTGGTTTTGAAATAACATTACGCTTGTTTCATTATCCATTTATTAACACCTTTTCCTAATTTTTAATTTATTAAATTTTATATTTAAATCTTGCAAATCTTTTTATAATACCTAAATCAATCCCCAGTTCTTCTGAAATCCTTTCGATTAAATTCAATTCACCTCGAATACCTCCAATCGACGGCCCTTTTTTATTCCCCGCATGTAAATGTCATTTATCTCCTGATATTTTTCTTGTATTATTTGATTGTTTTTTCAACAAAGCTTTTCTTTTGAAACATGATTCCATTAGATCATTGTTTAAATAAATCATGTCTTAATTTCCCTTGGCCAACAGTGATATTTCCTTTTTAAGATGCTCGTTTTCTTCAGAAATTTCATTAACATGGATAAGGAATTCCAAATCAACTAATCCATCATATTCCTTACCTGTGACAGTGTCAATAATCTTTTTAACGGAGATTATCTCTTGAAATCTACCGTCTATTTTTGGAGCATCAACAATGCCAATGATGTCTTCAAGGGTTACTTAACTGTTTTTATCCATAACCATCCTCCATTCTTCCTTTGTTTTAATCAATAAGGATTGTTTATTTGAATTGGTTGAATCGATTATATTAATAGTTGCTTTGCATCCATCCAATTCTTCTCCTTAAGATATCTCTCAATGCGCATAAATGGTCTTTACATCTGTTTTGAATATTCCTGCCATTTTTCCTGTGTTTTCCACATCACACTATTATTGGTATCAACATAGATTTCAATATATGGCTCCCATTTCACAGATATAAAATTTTATTTTCTCATATAATATTCATCTAATATGAATTTAAATGAATTAAATAACATATTAATTACTAATTCATATTTTTATCATCTTATTTAAAGTTTACTCCATTGTAATAACTTTAAAAAATTGTTATGACTGTAAATAATTGTTTTGAAAAAAACATAGTATTAATAGTTATCATTTCTAAGAATAATACTTTATCTGAACTATTAATATAAATAAATTCATGTATATGATAGTCAGCTTTGATTGCAAATTCAAAACAAACCAAGAAAAGATTGAAAGAATCCTTCAGCATTTTGGACTTAGAAAGATTCAAAGTTCATTATATGTAGGAGAACTGGAGAATAATGAACGTGAGACGTTAGTGAAAAGTATTGATGAAATCATCAAGGAAAAAGATAGTGTTTTGATAATTCCAATTTGCCAAAATTGCTATTTGAAAAAAGAGAATTGTGGAAAGGAAATAAAATTCAATAGCGATTTATATAGGGTGTATTGAGATGAAACTAATAATTGACGGATACAACAAGTCCATCCATAAGAAAGACAACCAGATTGTCATACATGAAAAGGATGAAATCATTGATTCCATCAAGGCAAGCACAGTAACTGACATTACCGTTATAGGAAAAGGATATGTGACCTTTGATGTGTTGAATTTGATGGCAGAAAACAACATTAAACTGATTGCTATCAGTCCACGAGGCCAACTGACCTATACATTGGAATCTCCAGATTGGCACAATGTTGCCCTTAAAAAGGAGCAATACAAATTAAGCGAAAACAAGTTAGGCCTTAGGATTTCAAAGGAACTGATCATTTCAAAAATGAAAAATCAGAAAGCGACATTAACAACATTAAATAAGAATAAACAGCTGAAAAGAGTATTCAATCACAGGTCAAAAATCGATGAATGCATCAGGCAACTTTCAGAACTGAATTTTAAGGGAAACAATGAAGATATTAGAATGAGGATAATGGGCCTGGAGGGAAAGGCATCAAACGAATACTGGTCTGGAGTCAAATATTTCATTCCTCGTGAAATCGGATTTGATTCCCGCACAAAAAAGCCAACAGATTTAATGAATTCAATGCTGAATTACGGATATGCAATACTTGCAAGTGAAATAACAAAAAGCATTCTTGTAAACGGCTTGGATCCATACTGCGGCTTTCTGCACTTTGATATGGACGGACGAACCAGTCTGACATTTGATTTGATAGAGCCGTTCAGACAGCAGATTGTAGACAAGACCGTGATTGGTTTGGTTAATAAAAAACGAATTACAGTTGAGGATTTGGATAGGCGAAACAATACAATTAAACTTGAAGCAAGAAAATTGATTGTTGAAAAGATATTGAGCAAAATATACTCAACAATAACCTATGATGATGAAGCTGTCAGTTATTCGGATTTGATTCAAAAGCAAAGTGAGGATTTGGTTCGGATGTTGCTGGATGGTGAAAAATTCAATGGATTTTACCTTCGATGGTGAGGAAAACTAGGGGGTTTTTTGGCCTGAAAATTCATGTCCTCAAAATTGGTGAAAATAACCCCCGAAGTTGGCCTTGGATTCAGATATTTTGAGGAAAACACTCTCATATTTTGGGGGTGAAAATGATGTCCTCACAAAGTTTTTTAATGGAGAAATATGAAAGAGTTAAATAAGTATTTAAAGGAAAAATTTATAGTGTTTGAAGTGAATGTTTTCATTGTAAATATTCAAAACCCTTTGCACTCTAGAATGTATCCTTGCTTATAGGGAGGGATAAGCTTAAACTAACAGGATATCATTGATTCCAACCAAAAAGAAAATAACCTATCACCATTTAACTTTTCATTTGATCTAATGCCGAAGTCATCAAAAATATTCTTCAGATAAAAATGATTCTATCAAAAGCTTTTTAAGTAATTAAAAATAATACTGATATAGAATTTTATTCTCTTAAAGGAATGTTTAAAATACAAAATTCAAAAACATTAATAACATTATAAATGAAGAGTTTAATCAAAAAAATACAATATTAGGGGAGTTTTATGATGGACTTAAAAAAGCTAGTTTCAAATTCCTTCAAATTTCCATTTAGAAATATTAAAAAATTGCCGATAATTTTCCTGTTTTTCATTCTGATTGCCATCATTCCAATCGGCTTGATATCAGATAATGATTATATCGTATCCATTGGAGTAATTGCATTTTTCTTGTTTATATTGCTTGTGCCGGGATATTTCTTATCAATCGTCAAGCTGGGTTCAAGCCAATCAGCAATGATGCCGTCTTTCAATCTGGTGAATAACATATATGATTCCATAAGAGTAGTATTCCTAAGAATAGTCTACATGATTGTTCCGGCTGCAGTATTTCTGCTTGCTTTAAAAACATTTGGTCCTTCAAGCAGGGAGTTAATTCTTAACTTCAGAGTACATGAGTTTTTAGCAACTGTTGGACTATTGTTGTTGGTAATTTTTATTGTATACATCATATTTGAATGTTTATTGTTCTTTGCAAAAGCCAGATTAGCTTACTTTAATAGCTTACAGGAAGCATTAAGGATCAATAAAGTAATAGAGGACATCAGAAGAATTGGTATTGTTACCATAATCAAATGGCTAATCGTGATGGCAATACTGTTGAATGTCGTTACTTTTGTTTCATCATTTGTAATAGCGATTCCCTATGTAGGTTTATTAATTTATATCTGTATCGTTATTCCGATACTCGAAAGCATAGCTAATTACTCCCTGGGACTGTTGTATTCAAATATAATTCAAGGTTATGATGATGCTGATCTTATGAATTTGAAGAGAATCGAATCCGTTGAGTATAAACAAATTAAATAAGAAATAATCTGTATTTACTAAATTACATTATAAAAAAAACAATATTTGAGGATTGTGATGTCTAAGATAGTTTCAACAAAAGATCCTAAAAAAAATCGCAAAAAACCATGTTGGCGCTATGAATGGCATTTCTTTTCTTCCTCTTTTTTTGCAAATTCCTCGAAATTATCCTTGTTTACTTCTATTATTTCTTCACCAACTTTCCCATCTTCCATGAAAGCAATTTTAAACATATGTCCCTGTTCTAAAAAAAATCTGATGAACTCCAATGGCGGTATTGCGCTCATTTTTTCACCTCAAATAATTTTTTAATGTTCAGGCATTCTGTGATGTCTAAAATGTAATAGCCATCCTTTTTAAGTGATATAACATCATATTCCCTAGACAGCCTATCCATTAATGATATATAGCAGAAGTATTCTCTTGATGACTTATTCACTGATCTCGGTATATTGAATTTGAATTCGTAACTGAAAAGTGAGGGAATTAGAGAAAATGAATTTAACCTGATTCTTCTTGTAAGGGGATTCTGATTAATGTTGAAAAATTCGTTGAGTAATCTTTCCAATGATTCCATCAATTCCTTTTTCTCGTCACATAACTCCTTTAATGTATCTACTGTGTTTTCCCAGTCACTGCAAAGCAGTTCTGAGTCAAATGCAGTCACTAACATTTCATTAATCCTGATCAAGTCCCTAATCATTAATTCAATATCATCAATACTGGACATTAAATTCACCACATGAATGCTTGAATTTTAATTATCTCTATTGTATTCATTCTATTTAAGTTTAACTCAATTGTAATGGCTTTAAAAAATTGTTGTGATACTGAAAAATTGTTTTGAAAAATACAAAGTATTTATAGTTATCTTTTTGAAAAATAAAACTTACTCTGATGAATAATATTAATAAATTCATCTATATATGCTACCCCGCTTTGAGTGCAGATTCGAGACAAACCATGACAATATTGAAAAGGTCCTTCAGCATTTTGGACTCAGAAAGATTCAATGTTCATTATATGCAGGGAAACTGGAAAATAATGAACACGAAATGTTATAGAAAGCATTAATAAGGGATGGTAGCATCTTGAAAATGCTGATTTGTCAAAATTTCATTGAGTTGTATATTTTCAATACGCATATTCAAAAGCTGTTTTAAGGGACTAGTTTCACAGCAGATATACAAAACTTATCAAATTTTCAATTAATTATATTTTTTTATAGTTCAATCAATCAAAGTACATATGAAAAATAACTCATTAACATTAAAGCAATTCAAATGTATGAAAGAGTCTATTTTTATATTTAAATGATTATTCTTAAAACCAAATCATGCAGAACCTTCTTTGTCAATGTGAAATCATAGTCCATGTACCATTTGCCATTCTCGTCCTGCTTATACGATGTTTTAGGATCAATAAACAAAGAGACTGCAATGGCGGGAATGCCTAGGCTGACGGCTTCAAGAGCAGCGCAAACGGTACCTGAAGTGGTAATGTCGCAGCTTATATTGACGCCTGTGTTGATTCCGGTTATAACCAAATCGGGTTTTTCGTCCATTACATAGTCAACACCCACTATCACCGAATCCGCAGGGCTTCCTGAAACGGAAAATGCCGGGCTTCCGTCTTCAAGCTCACATGAAATCAGTTTCAAATGTTTAAACAATGTTATTCGACGTCCGACACTGCTGTTGTTCCTATCTGGGGCCACAACGGTAACATCAGCCAAATCCTCGACTGCCTGTTTTGCAGCCAATATTCCTGGTGCAAATACTCCATCATCATTAGATATTAAAATATTCATATTGTCAAAACCTTAAATATCCTATAATTAATATCTTTAATCTTTTAGTTAAAAAATTATCTCATCTGATTTCCAACTGCTAAAACATCTAAAAAGTATTATATAATACAATCTATTATAATTAAACATAGAAATTAATTACTTAATGTAATGTATTTAAGACTTTAACTGAATATTATAAAGATACTATGCAAAATAAAACTTTAGATACCAGAACAAGAAATTTAATACTTTTCTTATTTTTAATTGGCGTATTCATGGGTTCCCTTGATACTGGAATTATAGGCCCAGTCCTGCCTTCAATTGAGCAGAGCTTTCATTTGACCAGCCGGGAATCAAGCTGGATATTTACCTTGTTTGTAATTACCTTCATGATTGGTTCTCCCGTAATGGCCAAATTTTCAGACTTCTACGGCCGAAAAAAGATTTTTATTTTAGATGTAATCCTGTTTGGAATTGGATCATGCCTAATTGCATTTTCATTCAATATAGAATCAATATTTCTGGGAAGAATAATACAAGGATTTGGCTGCGGCGGAATATTTCCTGTAGCCGGTGCGTTCGTTGGTGATGCTTTTCCACTCGAAGAACGGGGAAAGGCTTTAGGTATTCTTGGAAGTGTTTTTGGTATTTCAGCCATTGGAGGACCGCTGGTTGGAGCCCTTCTAATCCCATATGGCTGGAACTGGTGCTTTACAATAAACATCCCAATCAGCATATTTTTAGTGATATTTGCATGGCATATCCTTCCTGAAGCGGAAAATCACAGAAAACTAAAAATAGACTATCTAGGAATTATAATACTGAGCTTGCTTGCGATATTTTTAGCGTATGGATTAAATCAAATCGATTCAAGCAATTTCATTAACAGTCTATTGTCTTTAAATGTCGCTCCATTTTTAGTAATGTTCATTGTTCTAATCCCTATTTTCTTCATGATAGAAAAAAGAGCAGAAGAATCCATTGTGCCTATACATATGCTCAAAAACCAAGAGATAACAATTGCTTGCATTGAAACATTATGCTATGGAATAATCTATTCTTCAGCAATATTCATCCCATCTCTGGTGATTCTTTCAATGGGATTAAGCGAACAATTGGCAAGCTTGATGCTGATTCCAATTTTGGGAGCCAATGCAGTTGCTGCACCGATTTTAGGTAAAATACTGGATTCAACAGGTTCACGTAAGCTTATGGCAATCGGAACTTTAATTATGGCTTTCGGTTTAATTGCCATTGCAGTGTATCCTGATAATTTCATTTTATTCCTGATTGCAGGCTGTTTGATTGGTGTCGGTATGGTGACAATTATCGGTGCTCCTTTAAGGTATATTGTTTTATGTGAAGCAAAGCCTACAGAAAGGGGAGCGGGCCAGGCAATTGTCAATATGCTATCAAGCGCCGGTCAATTGATTGGCGGTGCACTCATCGGCGGGATAATTGCATCATTTTCAGGTATATTCGGTTATAAAATCAGTTTGATTTTGGCAGCAATAGTTGCGCTTATTGCATTCCTATTTACCTTAAAATTAAAAGGACGTGACGAGCAGTTAGCAACCATGATATCAAATCAATAATATTATTTGCGTTTTTTTGGAGCCGGAAGCTCTTCATACATGGCTTCCAAAAGTTCCCTTAAGAAATCTCTGTTGTCTAAATCATCAACAAGCAGCATTTCCTTTGCTCCTTCATAGGGCAATTCCATATTTGCATAGGGCATCATCGCAATTGCTGATTTGACGGGCTTTACGAGAAAGCGGTCATCATAGATGCCGCCAATAATTTTTCCCTGATAGTAAAGGATATATTCTCCCATCATTGCCCTATATGATATGTCATCCAAATCAGACAGCTGCTCCAGCACATATTCCAAATATTCTTTACTTGAACCCATATGAAATTCCTCTTTTGCTTGTATATGTAATCAAATAATTTCACCAGTCTTTTAGTTCTTTACAGGTCATATTAACGTTAAGAGGGGTTAAGCTAGGGCATTTGTCAACAAGCAATGCATATCCGTCACTGCCATCCTCATATTCTCTAATCAGATCTGATGTAATCATTATCAAATCATCGCTTTTCTGATGTTCATCCAATGGATATTTGAAAATCTCTTCATATTCTTCGTTAGTATTGTCAATGACTTGCTTTTCAAGCATCTTGTGTGATAGGTTGGTAATTTTGACCTCTTCGGATTCATAGGTTGACGGTACATTCAAGTTGAATAAATCAACGCCCTGCGGAAATCCCTTATCCATTATCTTTAAAACAAGGTCATGCAAAACTTTCTTTGCCAATGTAAAATCATAATCAATGTACCATTCTCCGTTGTCATCCTGTACATAAGAGGTTATTGGATCTATTAAAAGCGAAACTGCTATTGCAGGAATGCCCAGGCTGACCGCTTCCAGGGCAGCGCAGACAGTACCTGAAGTGGTGATGTCGCAGCTGATGTTGACGCCTGAATTGATTCCAACAATGACCAAATCAGGCTTTTCGTCCATGACATATTTGGCACCTACAATTACGCAATCTGCAGGACTTCCTGAAACGGAATATGCCCTGCTTTTATCTTCTAATTCACAGGCATTTAATTCCAAATGTTTAAATAATGTCAAGCGACGCCCGACACTGCTGTTGTTCTTGTCCGGCGCTACAACTGTAACATCGGCCAAATCCTCAACTGCCTGTTTTGCGGCCAGTATTCCAGGAGCAAAAACCCCGTCATCGTTAGAAATCAAAATTTTCATATCAATCTCACATCTAATTTGAATCCAATAATTCTTTTAAATCTAAAATAACCTGTTCGAATTTGACCCCATATTTGTGGTTTTCATCACCGACAGTCTTTTCGATTGCCATTTTAGTGAATTCACCAGCTATTTTAGCGGCAGAAGTAGGAGCTTTGCCGACCATGGTTGATCCGACAAATGCTGAAGCGAATACATCCCCAGTTCCATGGGATACATAGTCAATCTTGTCATTGTATACGATTTCACAGGTTGATTTCTGTTTGTCCAAAACAATCATTCCAAGTTTGCCTTCTTCATTTGTATCTCCTTTTAGGATAACATATCTTTTTGTGAATGCTGCAAGTTCGTTTGCCATTTCAAGCATTTCTTCTCTTGTGAATTCCTCTTTCCAAGGTTTGTGCAATATGAAACAGGCCTCGGTGGTGTTCGGAAGAATATAATCTCCCAATTTACAAAGTTCGCCCATCTTATCTGCAAATTCCTGGTCAAAACCGTTGTAGAATTCACCATGGTCCGCCATAGCAGGGTCTACAAATACAAGTCCTTCATCCTTTAATCTTGAATCAATAATATCTTTAATGTAATCCAATTGTTCAATTGAAGCAATAAAACCAGTATATATTGCATCAAAGTCTATTCCTTCTTTTTCCCAGTGTTTTCTTATTTCCGGAAGATCTTCTGTCAAGTCTCTTACAGTGAAATCTGTAAATCCTGCAGTATGTGTGGATAAGACTGCAGACGGAAGGATTGCGGTTTCTATTCCAAAAGCAGAAACTATTGGTAGAGCAACTGTTATTGAGCATTGACCAAAACATGAAATGTCTTGTATTGTTAAGATTTTTGTAGTATCATTCATATTATTCAACCAAATTTTTTTAATTTCTATTATATTTTTTAGTTTAATCCTAATTATACTTTTATTATATTTTCCAAAAATAGAAAGTTAAAGCATTAAATTAAGAAATAATACATAAAAATATGTATTAATAATTTATAGCACGTGTTATATAAAGCTTTGTAGTATCTAAATGTACATTCATTTTATATTAATTTAATTAAAATAGTATACAATGAATGAATAAATTTACACGTCAAACAGATAACCGAGGAGAATTATGGAAAGCAATAAGAATGTAGAACTGATGAGGGGAGAACCCGAAACAGCAATAAAGAAATTATCCATTCCGATAATAATATCCATGCTTCTGACAGCATCATATAACATTATAGACGGAATATGGATAGTCGGCATAGGACCTGATGCAATTGCGGGAATAGGTTTTATAAATCCGATATTCATGATTCTTGTTGGAGTGAGCTTTGGTCTTGGAGCGGGTGCAACAAGCAGCATCAGCCGTTTTGTTGGAGCCAGAAATCATGAAGGAGCAAATGCATCGGCCATCCACTCGATTGTAATTCTAGCCATTGCTTCCGTTCTTTTAACAGCAATATTGTTGGCCGTACAGAAGCCATTGCTGGTTCTTTTTGGAGCAAGCGGTGCTGCTCTAAATGAAGGTCTGAAATATGGGACTCCTTTGTTTTTAGGTTTGTTCGGTTTCATGTTTGCCAATGGAGCAAGCGGAATATTGCGCGGTGAAGGGGACATGAAAAGGGCGATGTATGCCATGATTGTCTCTGTAGGATTGAATACGATTCTTGATCCTATATTCATTTACATTCTGAATTTCGGTTCTGCTGGCGCTGCAATAGCTACAGTGATATCCTCTTTAGTCTCAACAATTCTGATAATGTACTGGATTTTAATCAAAAAGGATACATATGTCGATGTAAACTTAAAAGAGTTTCAATATGACTCAAAGATTGCTTTTGATATCCTAAAAGTAGGAATTCCCGCTTCAATGGATATGATTCTTTTAAGCGTAGCATTGAGCATGTATCTGATATTCATTTCAATACTCGGTGGGGATTATGGTGTGGCAGTTTTCTCATCTGGTCAGAGATTATACTTCTTTGCAATAATGCCTCTAAGTGCAATCGGAACTGCAATAACTGCAGTTTCCGGAAGTGCATTCGGTGCAAAAAATGGAGATTACCTCTCAAGAAGCCATATCTACGGATCAAAATCAGCATTTTATTCGGGATATTTGTATTGATTATATTTTTAGTATTTGCAACACCATTAGCTACAATGTTTGCTTATACTGCAGAAACCTCACATTTGATTCCTGGAATCGTCAGCTTCCTCCAGGTTGCAACATTATGCCTTCCACTAACCGGTGCGGGTATGGCATCAAGCTATTTCTATCAGGGAATCGGAAAAGGAACAATCAGCCTTGCCTGGACAGTAATTCGTGAAATCATATGTACTAATGCATTGATTTATGTATTCGGAATCGTTCTTGGATGGGGATTGATTGGTGTTTGGGCAGGCCTTGCAGTCGGAAGGGCACTTGCAGGTGGGCTTAACTTCCTGTTTGCAAGATACACAGTTAAAAGATTAGTCGAAAGATTCGCCCAATAGCCTTTCAACCTTTTCCTTATTCTCAAACAATACGCAACCTCCTTCATGGTCATCCATGAGTATTCCTCCATCCCTTAATGATTTGAATAGTTTTGAGTTTAAGGCATCAATGAGAGATGTGTCCCTTACATTAATATCAGAATATGGAGAAGCCGGACAAGGCTCTGCACCTCCATGAGAGTTGATATGGAAAAATCCTCTTCCGGCTGCCAAACATCCTCCGGATGTCTTTTCATCACCTGGAAATGACAGGAATAACATGTCAGAATACTCTTCACGCAAATGATTAATTTCATTTATCAATAATTCCCTTTCTTCATCAGTTGGTGCAATGTCAACTGTTTTTTCATCAACTGGAACATATTCTATGAAAAATACCACTTTGCATCCGAAATCATGCAGCTGATCAATGAATTCCTTTGAAACCAATGAATCCAAATTTCCTTTTGTAAACGTAAGTGAAGCTCCAAAGGCAATGTTGTTTTTCTTCATCACTTCCATTGATTCTAGCAATTGATTATAAACTCCTTCTCCCCTTCTTGAATCAGTGACTTTTTCATTACCTTCAATTGATAGAATAGGAACAAGATTCCTGTTGTCATCAAACAACTTCAGATAATCATCATTCAACAGGGTCCCGTTAGTGAATATTGGAAATAGTATTTCAGGATAATTGCTGGCCTTATTAATGACATCCTGTCTAATCATTGGCTCTCCTCCGGCAAGAACAATGAAACTTATGCCAATCTCTTTGGCCTGTCTAAATATGTCTTCCCATTCGTCATCTGTAAGCTGATTTAAAGGAACCTCATCACTGCATGCATCGTTGGCCCTTGAATAGCAGCCGGTACAGTGAAGGTTGCAGCTGCTGGTAATGCTTGCTATCAAAAACACAGGAATATTCTGGCCTTCTTCACTAAACTTTTGCCTTATTTTTGTTGCCTTTTTTGCATATTTTGAAAATTTAAGCAAAAACAAGCTTTCTTTGGGATTTTTCAGGGATGCACGCATGGCATCCTTTATGATATTTTCAACCCCATTTGCAAGATAATCCTGAATATTGAAACTTTCGCTCATTGTTTCACCTTCACACAATCCAAGAGAAATTTAGCATGTTCTTCTGCCTCTTTAAAGAAATTATCTAGGGTATCCTCTGGAATATCATCATATTTTGCACTGATTTCTAACAGCAGATATATTGGAAAGCTGTAGTATTCCTTAGCCAATAGATTAGGATTGCAGTCATTTCTTATAATCCCTTTCTCTTTTAGGATTGTGAAAAATCCTATCCAGAACTCCAATGGCTTTACAAGTATCTCATTTTGGAAAAAGAGTCTTATGTTGTCATTATAATGCATCTGAATAAATATCAATTTCCATATTTTCAGGTTTCTTTCTTGTGACAGCATAGCTTTTATGGCTTCGGATCCTTTATGATAGAACAGTTCCGGGTTTTCAAGCAATATTTCATTGTCTTCGGTTAAAATCAAATCTTTACTGTTCAGGAGCTCATCATATTTGAAAATGTTTTCGAAGTATTCGAATATGTCCATCAATATGGCTTCCTTTGATGAATAATGACTATAAATTGAACTTTTCTTAATTCCTACTTCTTCTGCAATTTCTCTAAGTGAAACAGAGTCATATCCTTTTTTAGAAAATAAATCAAGTGACACATCAAATATCTTTTCTTTAGTATTCATATTCCTACCTACCGTTCGTTAGGTATAATATTTATCTAATGATATATAAACTTAACTAATGAAAAAAATCATTCATCATTATTCTTCTTAATCATCTCTTCCAATTCATCAAATCTATGATTAAAGTGCCTAATCAAAATAGCAGCAGTTAGAGTTGCAGTACCGACACCGGAGAGTATATAACCTCCCCAAACTAAGAATAAAGAATTGATTTTTCCAGGAATAGAAGATCCTAAAACCGCATATCCATTACTTGTAAATGCATTTGAAACCATGACGAGTGCATCTAAAGGATTAACAGCTTCGTCCATTTGAGTAATTATAAAGCTAACGAAAACTAATGCAAACAATAGAATTATGGTAATTCCCAAACCGTTAGACTCAGTATATTCCATAAATTTATCATAATATACTTTTATAAAGTAAAGGAATATCGGAACATGAATCAAATCCATAATTCCTACAAGACTATTATGGAACATCACATATGTTAAAGAGCCATATGGAACTAATAAAAAGATTAAAATTTTATTCTTTAAAGAACTTTTATCCAATGTAATTGCAAGATATAGTGAAATGGCAAGGTCAAATATTACAAAATAAGTTAAATCTTCATTAATGAAAACAAGAGAATACAAGATATTCATGAAGAAAAGTGCCATCATTATGAGGTAAAATATCTGTCTTAATGTATGAAGCTCATCTTCAGGGAAATATTCACTAGGATTTAATAGCCTATGCGGATTATTCTTTATTTTATTATAAACATAACCAAAAATAGCCATTAAAATCAGGAAAACAACAATTTCAGCTACAAATTCCAGAATCCTCATATAACTTAAATCCACTTTCAAACACCTATTATTATTTTTTAAAATTCAATATATTAATATTTAGCTAAAAAATTATTTTTCTGCAATGACACAAATCCAATCTGCATCATCGCCTGTAAACGAGTCCTTTGACTCTTTAACATGACTTAAAATGTTTTTAAAACCGGATTTTTGCAAAGAATCCTCCAATTCATATTGGGAATATATATTCATATCCAATAATTCGATAATATGTTTTTGGCGTTTATCATATTTCTTTGGCAGTGCTTCATTAGCAATAAAGATGATTCCATCATCCTTTAAGACCCTATGTATCTCCTTCAAGTCATTAACGAAATCCGGCCAGAAATAAACGGTTTCAAAGGCAGTGACAATATCAAAAGTGTCACTTTCAAAAGGCAAATTGGAAACTGAACCTTGGATAATCTCGCATCTGCCTTCATCAATAGCTAATTTGTTTAACTCAACTGATCTTTCAACTGCCAGCTTGGAGTAATCAAGACCGAATACCTTATTTTCAGTCATTTTTAGAAATCTTTCAACATTCACTCCCCCGCCGCAACCTATATCCAGGATAAGATCATCTTTAGATATATCTAAATGCCCTAAACTCCACTGTGCTAGGGCTTCATGATTTTCATTCATATTATCTATAAGCTTATCGCCCAATTCCCCTTCAGGTTTGCGTGCATTGAGCAACAGTTCATCATCCATATAATTTTCATTAGCCATTTTCTAATTTCCCGCATTAAATCATTAATATATATGTTCTATGAAGTAATAAATATTAATTATGTATGTTAGAAAAGCAAAATTTGATGATTTAACTACTATTATGAATATTTACGGAATTGCACAGGATTTCATGATAGAATCCGGTAACCCTGACCAATGGGGACATTCATATCCAACAGAAGACTTGATCAAAGACGATATTTCAAACGAAGTCAGCTATTTGATATGTGATGATGACGGGCCTCATGGGGTATTTGCACTATTCGCAGGGGAAGAACCTACATACAAATATATCGAAAACGGAAATTGGTTAAATGATGATGCATATGTAACCATTCACAGAATTGCAAGTGATGGGCAAGCTCATGGAATATTCAAATGCGCTATAAAATACTGCAAGGAAATATCAGACAACATAAGAATAGACACCCATGAAAGCAATATAATTATGCAAAAGCAAATTGAAAAGAATGGCTTTCAAAAATGCGGCATAATTTATGTCGCTGACGGCAGTCCAAGAATCGCTTATCAGTGGACAAAAAAGTGAATTAATTATTTTTAAAAAGTATTTTATAATTTAAATACATATATAATAATGTTATATTATTGAATTGGATTGAATATTATGAATATCGAAAAGTTAGTTGGCAATACACCAATGATTAAAATTGATTATGAATATGAAGGAAAAACAGGAAGTATTTACACTAAATTAGAATTTTACAACTATTCAGGAAGTATTAAAGACAGAATTGCTTTATATATTATCCAAAAAGAAAAGGAAAATGGCAAATTAAGTGAAGGCCAACCGATTATAGAAGTTACAAGCGGAAATACAGGAATCGCCTTTGCAGCTATTGGCGCTCTTTTCGGCCATGAAGTTCACATTTTTATGCCAGATTGGGTATCTCTTGAGAGAAGAAAACTCATTGAAATGTATGGCGCTCAAGTTCACCTTGTATCCAGGGAAGAAGGAGGATTCAAAAAGGCTCTTGAGCTTGTAGAAGAATTTGCAAATGAAACCGGTGCATACAGACCACTCCAATTTGATAATGAATTAAACACTGAAGCCCAATATGTAACAACCGGTCAAGAAATCATTGATGAACTTCCTGAAGTAAATGCTTTCGTTTCAGGCATAGGAACCGGTGGTACACTTATGGGAATAGGAAAAAGGCTAAAAGATTATAACCCTGATTCCAAAGTATTTGCCCTGGAACCATCTACATTATCTATTCTTAAAATGGGAATGGAAGAAGGAGATCATCTAATTGAAGGAATTGGTGATGACTTTATTCCAGGAATAGTCGATGAAACTTTAATCGATGACATTGTTCTGATTCATGACTGTGATGCCATCAATATGTCTAAAAGATTGGCTAAAGAATTAGGTTTGGGTATCGGCATTTCCAGTGGAGCAAACTTCCTGGCAAGCGTTATAATGGACAATGATGATTTAACAATTGCTACAGTTTTTCCAGATGATAATAAAAAATACATAACCACAAAATTATCAGAAGAAATTGATGACAATCCTGAGTTAATTTCAAATAAAATAAAGCTTCTTGATTTTGAAGTTATTTAATTATTTTTCCAAAAAAAAGATACGAAAACAGTGAATTATTAAAATTTCACTGTCATTTTTTTCTTTAATAAAATTAAAACTCTTTTTTCATGCAGATTACTGCATTGTTGTCCTTAAATTGGCCAAATTTATCAGTCAATTTGTAATTCAATTTTTCATATAGATTAATAGCAGCCCAATTGTTTTTTCCAGTTACGATATATGAATATTTAAAATTATCCTCAATTACCAATTTTCCAATTCGCAGATAATGTTATATGCAATCCCCTTTTTGCGATGCTCTTTTTTAACGAAAACTCTTTTGAATTCAACTGAATCCACATCAAAAACCCTATAACTGGCACAGGCTATTGGACTATCTCCATCAAGAGCCAATATGACAACATGATGATCTTTAAACTCATTGTAATTTTCATATTTTGACAATTCATCTCCAATGCGTTCAAAATATCCTTTGTCCAACTCATCTACCAGTTTTAGGAATCTTTCATCTTTTTCATCAGTAAAGACAGTTTCCATATTATCATGAGAAATTTTGTCTATGAATTAATCAGATTGCCTAACTCATTAAGATTAATCTCAATGAATTCTTTATATTCTGGATTGGCTAAAATTTTATACTGTTTTTTACCGCTGTGTTCATATGCTTCATTCATTAAAACCTGTAACTCATCAGTATCAGTATCTAAAAGTATATTCAATTTTTCTTTATCATTTTCATCTAATCCATCAACAAAAGATTGAACTTTTGACTTAAACTTTAAAACCAAATTGGTATTCTTTTTAGCGAACCTTTCAAGCAAAAACGGTGGTGCTAATGTAAAAAATTTCTCGTATTTTTCAACATCCTCATATGTTAGTTTTTCTTCACTCACTTAAATCACCTCAATTTATTTAGAAAAATCATAATGAATCTTATGTAATTTATACAGACATACCGAACTGCTAGATGGGAATGTATAAATCATATAATCCAATTCTTCCAAAGTAATTTTTTGATTAATAATAAATGCGAACATGTTTGCAACGTTTTCTGCATCAGCGGCATATATTTCGGCACCGACAATCTGCAAATCCTTATCGACAATCACCTTTGCCTCTGCGTTAAAGTCATTTTTAAGTACAACAGAATAGGATCTGCCGTATCGTATAGTGTGAACATCATATTCATCGCTTTTCTCAGCAATATAAGCCGGAACACCGATTGTGGCTATTCTTGGTATGGTATATGCAACTGCAGGAATGGCAGGATAGGTTATCTCATCAGCTTCACCCAACAATTCCTTTGCAAGGTATTTGGATTCGTGTATCGCAACGGTTACGAGCTTTGCAATTCCAGTATCAGCAACATCACCTGCAGCGTAAATGTTAGGCACTTCTGTCTGCAGATGCCCGTTTACCTTAATACCTTTATTAGTGTATGTCAAGCCTACATTTTCAAGACCAATGTCTTCTACATTTGCAGTCCTACCCATTGCAGCAACAACATAATCCCCAGTCAGACTAAGTCCACTTAAACAATTGACTGTGAATCCATTTTCATAAGCCTTATTGTCCTTTTTGGATTCCGGATCTTTTAAATCCTCATCAGTGTTCAATCCTTGAAGTGCGCTGAATATCTTCTCTTCAGGATTTTCGATTTCTACATTATTGATGACTTCCTTAACTTGCTCATTGAAATGGAATCGGATGCCTTTTCCCTTTAAAAGTTCAATGACTCTATTAACGTAAGGCTGGTGGAAATATTTTAAGGCCATATTTCCTCTAATGATTACATCAGCTTCAAGGCCAGCTTCAGCAAGAATTGCCGCAATTTCCATTCCTACAAAACCGGCACCGATGATAATTGCATGTTTTGGAAGCTCATCTATATCCAAAAAGTCATTGCTGTCATGCAGGAATTCCTTTCCTTTAATGTCCGGAATGACAGGCTTTAAGCCAGTGGTGATTACAATCTTATCTGTAGTGAAGCATTTGTCACCCACTTTAACAGTGTGTTCATCAACAATGACTCCTTTTCCATGAGCGACATCCAAATCATATTCATCAAATTTGCCATCCAAAAATAGAGACATACCGGCAATGCGCTGTCTTTTATATTTGACTAATGCTGGCCAGTCTACTTCAATATTTCCAGATTTTCCCATTCCTTCATAATTATTGAACAATGCCTTTATTTCATAAGGGGCATCGAGTATCGCTTTTGTGTTGCATCCTCTGTTTGCGCATGCTCCACCATATAAGCTTTCTTCAATGATTAAAATTTTAAGGCCAGCTTTCCTTAAAAATCGGCCACCTTGCCATGCGGCATTTCCACTACCAATATATATTACATCATAATCCATAATTAACCACTAAATTTACTATTTGTTCATGTATTATTTGAACTACCTCAACTTGTAGAAGTTGAGGATTCTTACTTCACGGGCTGTATGCTCTTTTGAGCATAGGATTACCGTGCTATCCCC
>NZ_JBGUWC010000178.1:0-1893 GCF_045220775.1 Methanobrevibacter sp. | reverse complement strand
TGTCGATTGATTTCTCGCATTTTTACTCTGTGCAAGCAGACCTTGAGCATTATAAGTATAAGTATTTTTACTGCCTATGGCATTTTCACTCTCGGTCATACGGTTCATACTGTCATACTTATACGTGGAAGTTCCTCCGTTCGGATCGGTAATGCTCAGAATATTGCCCGTGTTATCATAAGTTGCTTGTGTTCTGCCATTTTCCGCATCTACCGTTTCAATGATTCTTCCGAACGCATCATAAGTATAAGTTGTTGTCGATTCCGTACTCGTTCCCTTATCACTGACATTTTTTATCAGGCGATTCAAGCTGTCATAAGTATACTCTGTGATCGAGTCCAGTGCATTGGTCGTCTTGGTAACATTTCCGGCTTTATCGTACTCTGTACGGGTGCAGGCATTTCCGTCTGCATCATATACTGCTGTGATATTGCCCATACTGTCATATTCAGTTGTAAAGACATTGCCTCCTTCATCGGTATATTCGGTCACTCTGCCAAGTATATCATAACTTGTGGCTCACAGTGTATTCCGTTTTTTATAATTATCTAAAAATTTTACATATCTTACGTCACTTTCTAACCAATCGATTGCTTTACCCATCGTCACCAAACATGATGAGTGATTGTACCCAATTAAAAAAGTAAAATTCAGATCCATTAGATAAAATTCCAAAAATGGTAATCGGGGATATACATCAATAAAATTCACTCCATTTTTAAAATAATATATGAGTTTTGAATGATAATTTTCTCCCAATAATACGCAAATTTCTTTACCTATAATATAATCCGAAATCCATGACCAAGCATTTGCATCGTTTACGCCAAGTTTTTCTGAATTTAGCATTTCGAATATAGACCAACTAAGAATACCTTTATCTTTAAAATACTTTTTTCTCAAATTTACTTTAAATATTTCTTGTTGTTCAACAGTCAGTAAATGAATATTTGTATCATCATATAATTCAATTACTTTTTTTACTTTATCTATATCATCATTGATAAAGTTGTACATAAAAACATCATTCCTCCTATTTTACCAACTCCATGCGTAGTCTCTACCAGTAGGAACATGATCTATAAGTATATGTCCAACTACTTTTGGTTTTTTATCCATTATAACCCATCCAATGTGAGGAGCATCGGGTCCTGTATTCCATACACCATTTTTATCAAAACTATAATGAGCTATATCCATACTCACTTGCGTATGATTTAATGTTTCATATTCTACTGGAATAGACTTTCCATTAAGATCTCTAGCCCACTTGGTCACATGGAATTCTTCCTTGGCATGTCCCGTTTTAGCAAATGCTTCTTCAAGTGCTTGTCTATATGTAATGCCAGTTCCTCGATAGTCAGTATCCAAAGGTTTTATTTCATAGTTTAATTTGTCTTTTTCGTTTGATGATTTAGGTTGATTTGTATTAATCGAGCATTTGTCTTTGCTTGAATTATGCACCAACACACCAGTATCAGTAACATAATATGTATGGAACTCGGCAACCTCAAAGTTATAAACGATAACAGGCTTGTCGATCAGCTCACTGTAAGTTTTGGTAACAGTAGCCATTGTGCCGTCAGCAAGAGTAAGAACATCACCAATTTCAAGGTCTTTTGCGGCAATCCACTGATTTTCTACCCAGAATGGGTGAACGGGTGTAGTCTGTATTTCCTCATCGTTTACAAATATGTGAATGAGGACATCTGTTTCTTTGCGGAAAGTGCGGAGAACTTCCTTATATTCACTCTCGCCTGTTTCGGGATTAGTTGAATATACAAGATCGCCGGCTTTGATTTCTTCGATAGGCTTGTTGCCCTCAGCTGTAATAACGAGCGTACCCTCTACAAAGCACTGTGACGTGAGAATATCGTGCTTGGTGTTCTTGTA
>NZ_JBGUWC010000177.1:0-17452 GCF_045220775.1 Methanobrevibacter sp. | reverse complement strand
AATGTTATCTTATTTTGTTTAGCCCTGGTGGTGTAGTTTGGATAACACATGGGACTGCGGATCCCATTCCCCGGGTTCAAATCCCGGCCAGGGCACTGTAATTTTCCGTGATTATTATGTTGAATGCTAATACTTATGTTACAGCTCAGAAAGGTATTGGTGGAACAATCAGAAACCAATATGAAGACTTTTATGTTGAAGAAATTCCAGAAATCATTCCGACAGGCGAAGGTCCAAACGTTTATGTGTGGATTGAAAAGATAGGAAGAACTACTTTGGATGTTGTTTTAGACATTGCCCGTGATTTGCACATCTCCCGTAAGAGAATGGGCTTTGCGGGAATGAAAGACAAGAAAGCCATTACTCGTCAATGGATTTGCATAGCCAACATGGATTCCGAAGAGCAATTCAAGCAGGTTGAGAATCTGGATATTTATAAGACTGATTTTTTAAAGGTTGTCCGTGGTCGCAAAAAGCTCAGAATGGGGCAGCTTAAAGGAAATAAATTCAAAATCCTCATTAAGGATTTGGATGATATCCAAGAAAGTGCAGATATCGCAAATGAGGTTTTAAAGGAACTTGAAGTGACAGGAGTTCCCAATTACTTCGGTTGGCAAAGATTCGGAAAGCCTAGAACAATAACTCACTTGGTTGGAGAGGCACTTGTTGAAAATGATTTGGAAAAGGCTGTCAGCACTTATATTGGAAATCCTTTGGACGATGAGGCCGAAGACAATAAAATGGCAAGACAGGCATATGATGAGGGAAACCTCGAAGAGTCTCTTAATCTGATGGGCAAGGGAATGAGATATGAAAAGATGATGATTAAGGAACTGATAAGGGATTCTAAAAAAGGCGAATTGAGCGATAAGTCATACATGAATGCATTGCATGCACTTCCAAAGCCGCTTCAGAGAATGTTTGTACATGCCTATCAATCTTACTTATTTAACGAAGCGGTAAGCAACAGGGTTGAAATGGGAATTAACAAATACATTGAAGGAGACATTGTCATTGACACCGAAGAAAACATTGTTCGTGACAAGACTCCTGAAGAGTACCAAGAGTTAATCGATAATTTTCAAGCCGACCCGACCTGTCCGTTATTCGGAACTAAAGTTCCATTTGCCGGAGGCAAGGTTGGTGAAATGGAAGAAAATGTCTTAAGACATTATAATATAACAAAAGCCGATTTTGAAGTTCCGAAAATGCCACGTTTGGGAAGCCATGGCCTCAGGCGTTCAATGAGATTCCAGGTGTGGGATGCATCCGCAACTCCAACAGATGATGGGGTAATGTGTGAATTTTCAATAAATAAGGGATCTTACGCTACTGCAGTTTTAAGAGAAGTGATGAAAAAGGATGTTGTTTAAATTTTTATATTTCAAAGGATAAAATGAATATGTGGTGTTAAAATGGTAATTTGTCCAGATTGTGGAAAAGAAGTAAAAGACGCTAAATTCTGTTCAAATTGTGGTTCTCGTCTTCCAGAAGTTGATGAAGTTGTTAGCGAAGAAGTTGAAAAGAAAGTTGAAATTCCTGTTGAAGAGGAATCAACAGAAGAGCCTGTAGAAGAAGTAGTTGAAGAAGAAACAGTAGAAGAATCAGTCGAAGAAAAACCGGTTGATGTTCCTGCTGAAGAAGAAACAGTGGAAGAAGCTGTTGAGGAAGAATCAGCTGAAGATTCTGTAGAAGAGGCTGTGGAAGAGGAAGCAGTTGGAGAAGAAACTGCTACTGAAGAACAAATTAAAGTTAATGTTAAGACCAAATTCTGCACAAAATGTGGAACAGAAGTTCCTCCAGAAGCAGTATTTTGTCCTGAATGTGGTTATAAGTTCGTGAAAGAAGAAAAACCACAATCCAAATTCTGTCAAAATTGCGGTAAAAAAATAGACATTAACGCTGAAATCTGTCCTCATTGTGGGGTTAGAGTAGCTAATGTTCGTTCATCTGAGGAGAAGAATGTGCTGTTATCAGCAATTTTAAGCTTTTTATTCCCAGGTTTAGGTCATCTATATCTTGGATTAAATAAAAAAGGAATTTCATTTATTATTGCTTATATAGTTTCATGGATTCTTGTATTTATACTAATCGGATTTGTTTTAGCTCTTATCGTATGGATCTGGGCTTTAGTTGATTCTATTAAATCAACTGAAGCTATCAACAGAGGAGAATTCGTTGAAGATAAGTTATTCTAAGTTTTAAGTGATTTTATGATTGAATGTAGAAATATTGCAAAAGGAAAAGCAAAAGGGGAATTGATTGTTTCATCCGAACCCATTAGCTTTTTAGGTGGGGTTAATCCTGAAACAGGCATAATTATAGATCCTACTCATGAATTGAAAGGTGAATGCATAAAAGATAAAGTGTTATTCATTCCTGGTGGTAAAGGTTCAACTGTTGGGTCTTATGTAATTTTCCAAATGATGAAGAACAATACTGCTCCAAAGGCGATAATCTGCCTAAATGCGGAACCGATTATAGCTACTGGTGCAATAATGTCCGATATTCCGATGGTGGATTCACCTTCCGAAACTAAAGATTTGATAACCGGTGCTTTAGTGGAAGTTGATGGAGACAACGGAACAATTGAAATATTGTAGTGATTAAAATGCAAACTCTAATTGAAAATGTAAACATTATCAATCCTTTAGAGGATATAAAAACTCATCAGAATGTATTGATTGAAGGTAAAACCATTAAGGAAATCTCATCAGGTAAAATATCTGCTAAAGAAGATGTTAAAGTCATTGAAGGTGATGATAATTACCTGCTTCCGGGATTCATCGATTGCCATACGCATATTTTTGCAAAAGGTTTCCATAAGGAGGAAAACATGGCAAATCCACTGGGGATTCATTTCTACAATGCGGTTCCTCATGCACTACAGACAATCAATGCGGGTGTTACAACAATTAGGGATTGCGGATCTGCAGATTTAAGTTTCAAATTGGCTCAGCAAAGAAAACTTTTCATCGCTCCTAAAATTCATTTGTCAATTACTCCTTTAGTCATGACTGGAGGTCATTTTGACTTATTCCTGCCTTCCGGATGGGATATGGAGATAATCTATCCAGGGTTTCCTAAAGGAAGATGCGACGGTATTGAAGAGGTATTGAAAAAGACCCGTGAAGTTAAACGGGCAGGTGCTGATTTTATTAAGGTAATGTGCAGTGGAGGTGTTTTGACTACAAACACGTCTCCCGAATTTGCGCAATTCAACAAGAAAGAATTGAAGACAATTGTATGTGAAGCCTGTGCCAGTGACATGAAAGTTTCAGCTCACTGTCACAGTTTGAAAGGAATGAACAATTGCATTGATGCAGGATTCAGTTCAATTGAGCATGGGACATTCATTGATAAGAAAACCGCTTGCAAGATGGTTAAAAAGAATGTCAGTTTGGTTCCAACACTTTTGGTTCATCAATTCTTAGCTAAAAGCGGTTTTCCAGTTTGGGATAGTTATGCGGAAGAAAAAACTCAAAAACTAAAGGAAATTGTTAAAGTTCACAAGGAAAACATATCAGTTGCCTACGAGCAAGGTGTCAATATCTTGATGGGAACTGACAGCGGTGTCATCCCTCATGGTCATAATTTGGAGGAGTTAGTGCACTTAACAGATATTGGAATGTCTGCAGATGAGGCAATTGCTGCAGGAACAGTTAAAGCAGCCGAATTTTTAGGAAAAGATAACTTGGGCGAAGTTAAAGAAAACTATGTTGCTGATTTGATTTTAGTTAATTCCAATCCTTTGGATGATGTTTCTGTTTTAAGTGATAATGACAATATTTTAAATGTTTTCCAAGATGGAGATTTAGTTAAATGAAACTAATCATTGATGAAGAGTCATGTACGGCATGTGGGCAATGCGCTCAAGTTTGCATTAGAGACAATATTGTTGTAGATGATTTTGCCGTTGAAACGGGGAGCAACTGTTTTGAATGTGGGCATTGCATGGCCATCTGCAAAGTTGGTGCGATAACTCTCAAAGCTTTTGAAGGCCATGAGGATAGAATTGCTGAATATAATCCCCATGAAATTCCAGTGGGATATGATGATTTTCTTCAATTTTTAAAACAAAGAAGATCTATTCGCTGGTTTAAGAAGAAAAAAATTGATGAAGCTACTTTTGATAAATTATTTGAGGGTGCTTATTATTCACCATCTGCACAAAATGAACAGGATGTTGAATTTGTAGTTTTAGATGAAGAGTTAGATGAATTCATGGAACTTGTTTATGATATAATAAAAGTTGAAGAAGAAAAATTCTTCAGAATCAAAGAATTTGGCAATTATTTGAAAGACAATGCAACTAAAGAATTTCATCCATTGCTTTGGGAAGGAAAACAACTGATTTTAACATTTTCAACTGATAAAACAAGTGCAGTCATAGCCAATACCCGTCTGGAATTGCTTGCTTATTCTTTAGGACTAGGAGGGTTTTATTCATTGTTTATTCTAAAAGCTGATGAAATTGGCCATGACAGGTTAATGGAATTTTTCCCGGAAATTGACAAGAATAAGCATATGTACTCTTCTTTTATAATAGGATATCCAAAAAAGAGGTTTAGAAGAACAATTCCTCACAAAGATATTCAAGTCAGCTATAGATAATTTATTAGTAAAACCTACAATTTTATAATATTTAAAAGCAATACTATTTTTATAAAATAACAGTTGTGATATCAAGTGAAACATAAACATATGGATTTGCCGATTGAAGGAATGCACTGTGCATCATGTGTATTGAGTGTAAACAAAACATTTGGCAAAATTGAAGGTGTAGAGGAAGTGGATGCAGACCTTGCAGCAAATAAACTCCATATTACTGTCGATACAAAAAAGATGTCTTACGAGGAAATCGAAAGGTTGGTCAAAAATCTCGGTTTTGATCTTCACTCAGACGAAATGACAATAAGGATTCAAGGAATGCACTGTGCGTCATGTACAATGAATGTTGAGAATTTTTTAATTAGATTGGACGGTATTTTTGACGTTAAGGCAGATTTGACTTCCCAATCCGCAAGGATAAGGTATGATTCATCCAAAGTTACATTGGATGAGATTGATGAGATCATCACATCTTTGGGATTTGAACTTCTGGGGGTTGAAGGCCAAACAGAAATCGATGAAGAGGCAATTTACCAACAGGACTTGAAAGAAAAACGCAATAGGATTATTGTAGGTTTGATTTTCTCAGTCATTTTAATGATTTTGATGTTCAGCGGATGGGATCCTCTAATGGGTGTTGTCGGCTCAATCAATCAGGCAACCGGTTTGAACATTTCTTCAATGGGATTGCTATCATTGATTGTAAGTATTGCACCGTTCTTATATGTGTCATTACCGATTTTAAAAGCAGGAATCAACGGATTGATGCATAAAAACCTCAATATGGATGTAATGTACTCAATGGGTATTCTAGTTGCATATATATCAAGTATCTTTGGAACATTCCATATAGTTCTTGACCATTCTTTCATGTTTTACGATTCAGCTGTAATGCTTCCTTCATTTTTAATGATTGGAAGATATCTTGAAGCAAGAGCCAAAAAGAGAACTTCAGATTCAATCCGTGAGCTGATGGGCCTTCAGCCGACTGTTGCAACAGCTATTGAAATTGGTGAAAACGGCGAAATAACCTCTCAAAAGGAAGTTTCAATAGCAGACATTGTTGTGGATGATTTGCTTTTGGTAAAGCCTGGCGAAAAAATCCCTGTTGATGGTGATGTCGTTGGCGGAGAGTCTTACGTTGATGAATCAATGATTAACGGAGAACCGATTCCTAAGGTTAAAAAAGACGGTGAAGAGGTATTTGCTGGAACCATTAATCAGGATGGAGTCTTATATATTAAAGCCAAAAAGATTGGAAAAGAGACTGTGCTTTCAAACATTATTCGTTTGGTTGAAAAGGCGCAATCCTCAAGACCGCCGGTTCAAAAATTCGCAAATACGATTGTATCTTACTTCATTCCAGTAATTCTGACAATAGCCATTGTAGTATTTTTGATATGGTATTTTGTATTGGGCGCTTCCTTGCTGTTCTCACTCACTTGTCTGATTTCAATTTTAGTTGTGGCCTGTCCATGTGCATTGGGTCTTGCAACTCCAACAGCAGTTACCGTAGGTGTCGGAAGGGCAGCAGAATATGGTATCTTAATTAAAAACGGAGATACCTTGGAAAATGCAGGCCAGATTGATGTGGCTGCATTCGATAAGACAGGTACAATAACGGAAGGAAAGCCTGAAGTCGATGATGTTATCTCATATGGAATTTCGGATGAAGAATTGATAAAACTGGCAGCCAGTGTTGAGCAAAATTCCAACCACCCAATCGCTAAAGCTATTGTAAATAAAGCTAAAGAGCTAAATATTGATTTGGATTCCACGTCCAGTTTTGAAAATGTGACAGGTAAGGGCCTGAAAGCCGAGTTGAACGGCAGTGAAGTTTCAGCCGGTAATCTGGCTTTAATGGAATCTCAGGATATTAAAGTTTCAAAGGATTTGGTTGATAAATATCATGAGCTGGAAAAGCTATCCAAAACAATCATTTTCATAGCAAAAGATAAGGCAGTTGTCGGTATTTTAAGTTTATCCGATAAAATCAAAGCAAATTCCAAAAGAGCTATTGATGAGTTGCATAAAATGGGTGTTGAAACCTATATGCTGACTGGAGATAATGAGTCCACTGCCCTCACAGTTGCACGCGAAGTAGGAATTGACAATGTCAAAGCAGGAATTCTTCCGGAAAACAAATTGGACATTGTTAAGGAAACTCAAGCAAACAATACTAAAAAGGTCTTGTTTGTCGGAGACGGAATCAACGATGCTCCTGCACTCACACAAGCGGATATTGGCGTGGCTATGGGCAATGGTACTGATATCGCTATGGAAAGCGGCGATATTGTTGTAATGGAAGGCGATTTGGAAAATGTCGTTGCTGCAGTGCAATTCTCTAAAAAGGTAATGCGCAGAATCAAGGAAAACATTTTTTGGGCATTTGCATACAACAGTATTCTAATCCCGATTGCAGCTGGTGTTCTATACCCTACTTTTGGAATAACATTTAAGCCGGCATTAGCGGGTTTGGCTATGGCATTGAGTTCTGTAACAGTCATATCCCTTTCATTGATGCTTAAGAGATATGTTCCTGAAATAAAAAGAAAAAGCAAAAATTAATTGATTTAAAAATCAATTAATTCTATTTTTTAAAGTTAAAACCAACTTTCTGACTTTTCGAGCAATTCATCGATAATGGTTGGTATTGATCCGATATAGGTATGTGGATCCATGATTTTGTCTACGTCTTCTTGAGTCAAGTATTTTTGAACTTCTTCGTCTTCCAATATTAACTCGCCGAGTAGTAGTTTTTCCTTATTTGCTTTAATGGCGTTTTTTCTCACGATTCCGTATGCAGTCTGTTTTCCCATTCCTGCACGGGTAAGTTCAGCCATTAGCCTTTCAGCCATGATTAAACCGTTGGTCAAGTTCAAGTTTCTTTCGATATTTTCATCGTAGAATACTAAGTTGCTCATCAATTTGATGGTCAAGTTCAAGATGTAGTCGGTTAAGATACAGCTTTCTGGAAACATGATTCTTTCACATGATGAATTGGTCAAGTCTCTTTCATGCCAGAGAGGGTTGTTGTCTAAAGCCGCATTTACATATGATTTTACGATTCTTGCAACACCGCAGATCCTTTCAGCGGTAATGGGGTTCATTTTGTGAGGCATTGTGCTGCTGCCCACTTGCTTTTCAGGATCGAAGTACTCTCCCACTTCCATAATTTCAGTTCTTTGCAAACTTCTGATTTCTAATGCGATTTTGTCTAATGTACTTGCAATATTGGCTAAAACACTTATGAACTCAACATGGTTGTCTCTTTGAACTACTTGGTTTGTTATTGTAGCTGCAGGAAGTCCTAAGATTTCTGCAACGCTTTTGTGGATTTCCCAACCTTGTTCTCCTAATGCTGCGGTGGTTCCTACTGCCCCGTCCATCATTCCAATGCAGACATTATTTTCAGCATGTTGCAGTCTGTCATATTGTCTGTGGAGTTCGTCAGCCCATAGTCCGAATTTCATTCCGTAGGTTGTTGGAAGTGCGTGTTGTCCGTGTGTACGTCCAATGCACACTTTCATTTTGTTTTCCTTTGCAAGGTCAAGCATTATTTTGGTTAGTCTTTCCAATTTTTCTTTCAATACTTCTATTGAGTCACGAATAAGCAATGAATTTGAACTGTCGACAATGTCGTTTGATGTAGCTCCAAAGTGAACGTATTCTCCTGCACCGTTTTCACATACTTCTGTAATTCCTTTGGATAATGCAGCAATATCGTGATTTGTTTCTGCTTCAATAGCTTTTACTCTTTCCAATTTCACGTATTTTGTATTTGCTTTTGCTGCAATTTCGTCAGCCACTTCTTGTGGAATTATTCCAAGCTTTCCTTCTGCTTGGGCCAATGCAGATTCTACATCCAGCATTCTTTGCAGTTTATTTTCTTCTTCCCAAATGCTTTTCATTTCTGGGGTCCCATATCTGAATTCAATAGGGTGTATAGCCATATTTTATCAACTCTCATAAATTATTAATCATTAATTTAAATATACATTATTATTTTATCGTTCAATATTTTTATATTTTAAGTAATTATAAGAAACATTTATATTGGTTTATTATTAAACTAATAAACACTATTATCTCAAATAATAGGTGATTATATGGAAACGAATATCCGACAGTTTCGCCAGGAAAAAGGCATAACTCAACAACAGCTTGCCGATTTGGCTGGTGTGACTCGTCAAACAATTAATGCTTTAGAAAATGCCCGTTATAACCCTTCCTTATTATTGGCCTATCATATATCCAAAATTTTGGGTAAAGATTCAATTGAAGATGTTTTTATCTTCAGTGAAGATGATTAGATGAACTGTTGGTTTATAAATTTAAAAGAATGGCTGGATTAATATACTGCTGATTTTGATTAATTAGTGTGGAGTATCTAAATTTTATTTTTTTTTGATAAAATGTCTTTATTTAACGAAAAACTTAAAACTATTACTTTAAAAGAGTTATTACCAGTCATTATCATTCTTTTTTTGATTCAATTTTTGATTAATAATTTCAGTATGGTTAATATAAGTTCAGTATGGATTTATGTATTTATCCTGCTTTATTTTGTTTACAAGCTCAAAGATTGCTTTTCAAGTTTCAAAGAGGATTTAAGCAGTGTTTTTTCAAAAGTATCATTAAAGTCAATATTTGTAATTGTCGTATTGAACATTTTTCTCTCTTATGGACTTCTCTATTTGTCCAATTTTATTTTGAATGCATTTCCAGCTATCGGGTCATTGTTTAATTTTCAGTTATCCTCAACATATCTGAACAATTCACTCATTGCAGTTGGAAGCTTTATTGCAACGGTGTTTGTCTCTCCGATTTGTGAAGAGTTGATTTTTAGGGGAGTTTTATTAAACAGATTCAAAATAATCATGCCGACATTATTTTCAGTGCTGGTTACTTCATTATTGTTTGCGTCCATGCATAGTTACGGAAGTATCATTGCAGCATTCATATTTGCAATCTGCATGGCAATTCTGTATTTAAAGACAGATAATATCCTTGTTCCGATCTTTGCACATTTCTTAAACAATCTATTGGCGGAATCCATTGTCATTGTGGATAAGACAAACATGTTATTTACAAACGGCATTGTCATTTTTGCCGTGTCAGTTTTGGCTGTCGTTTCATTTGCTTTGATTATTTATATGATTGTAAAAGAATTAAATAAAATTAAATAATAGGGAATTATAGATATCTTATCATGGATTTGAAAAAAATCGGTATTTTTTTGATACTAATAGGCATTGTTTTTACTATTGTCTTTATTGATGATAGCAAATTGTTTGTTCCTGCTTTAACAGTAACAGTTTTAGGTTTTTTAATTACTGTCATCGGTTTTGTCGATGGCGTTAGAAAACAGAAGATTATCAATGACCAGCTTGATAAGGACATTTCCACTGTTCTTCAACCTTTGATTACCAAATATTCTAACTTAAACAAGCAATATCGCAGTGAATTTGAAGGTGAAGAATACGCTGAAAAAAGGCTTCAGTTAAATAAGGATTTGGAAAGGGAAATAACTGAAAAACTTCCATATCTGGAAAGCAGAGAAATTAAAAAAATTGTTATTCAATTTAGCAAAGAACAGGACAAAATGTATTAATCTTTTTTTTAAAAGTAACATTAATGTACAAATTGTTACAACAAGGTTTTAAATAGTACATTGTACTAACTATATTATAGTAAATGAAAAGTGTGATAATCATGTTTTCCCCAAGTTTAGAAGATGTTATGGAAATTGGAAAGGATACGGAGTATAAGCGAATACCTATATCTTATGAATTATTTTCAGATATAGCTACTCCTATCGAAGTTTTAAGAATTTTAAAAGGTATTAGTGACCATGCTTACATGTTAGAGAGTGTCGAAGATTCACAAAAATGGGGAAGATACAGTTTTTTAGGATATGATCCGCTTTTGGAGTTCACTTGTCAAAACGGAATTGTCACCATAAAGGGAGATAAGGATTTTAATGAGCTTACTGATGAGGAGGTAGTTATTGAAACCACTAATCCCGGAGAAATCATTAAAGATTTGGTAAAAAAGAACAAATCACCTAAATTGGAACATTTACCTCCTTTTACAGGCGGTTTTGTAGGATATTTCGCATATGACTACATCAAATATGCGGAACCTTCCCTTAATCTGGATGCAGAAAATCAAGACCAGTTCAAGGACATTGACCTGATGCTTTTTGATAAGGTTATAGCATTTGATAATTTCAAACAGAAGATTGTCATCATCGTAAACATTAAAACCGATGATTTGGAAAACAACTATAAAAAGGCTTGTGATGATTTGGTTGAAATCGCTAGTTTAATCAAGACAGGCAAAAAAGCAGAAATCGAACCTCTTGAGCTGAAATCCGATTTCAAACCGGCATTTTCACGTGAAAAATATTGCAATATGGTTGAGAGGGCAAAGCACTATATTCGCGAAGGGGATATTTTCCAGGTTGTTTTATCAAACAGAATCGAAGCCGACATTTCCGGAAGCCTGTTTGACACTTATAGGGTTTTGAGAACAACAAATCCTTCTCCGTACATGTTTTACTTCTCAAGCAATGACATTGAAATCGCAGGAGCCTCTCCCGAAACCCTGGTCAAGCTGAACGATAATAAGTTATACACATTTCCGCTTGCAGGAACCAGGCCTCGCGGAAAAACAGATGAAGAGGATTTAAAGCTAGAAGAAGAATTATTGGCTGATGAAAAGGAATTGGCTGAGCATAACATGCTTGTTGATTTGGGAAGAAATGACATTGGAAGAATTGCAGAGATAGGGTCTGTAAAAGTTGATAAATATCTCTCAATCGAGAGATTTTCACATGTGATGCATATCGGATCTACTGTAACCGGAACCTTAAGAAGTGATTTGGATTCCCTTTCAGCTATTGATTCAATTCTGCCGGCGGGAACATTATCAGGAGCTCCAAAAATAAGGGCATGTGAAATTATCAATGAGCTGGAAGACAACAAAAGAGGAATATACGGTGGAGCTATCGGGTATGTCGATTTAAGCGGAAACATTGACACATGCATTTCAATCAGGATAGCATTTGCTCGAAACAACAAGGTATTCATCCGTTCCGGAGCGGGAATTGTTGCAGATAGCGTACCTGAGAAGGAATTTGACGAATGCTTAAACAAGGCCGCCGCAGTCATTAATGCATTGGAAATCGCTGATGGGGGGATTGAATGATTCTTTTAATCGATAACTATGACAGTTTTTCATATAATCTGTTCCAATTGGTGGGTGAGGTAAACCCAGATATTCAAGTTTATAGAAATGATAAGATCACTATTGAAGAGATAAGATCTCTAAATCCGGAATGCATCATATTGTCGCCCGGACCTGGAAAACCGGAAAATGCAGGAATCTGTATTGATATCGTAAAGGAATTCCATGATAAGATTCCAATTTTAGGAGTTTGTTTAGGCCATCAAGCAATTTGCGCTGCTTTTGGAGGTGAAATTTCCCACGCCAAAAGATTGATGCACGGCAAATCTTCAAAGGTTTCTCTGGATTATGATTTCATCTTTAAAGGTCTTCCAAGTGAAATAACAGTCGGAAGATACCATTCCTTGAGTTTGGTTAAGGACACTCTTCCGGAATGTCTTGAGATTATTTCAAGGTCTAAAGATGATAGGGAGATAATGGCCGTCAAACATAAGGATTATAATGTTTATGGCTTGCAGTTCCACCCGGAATCAATATTAACACCTGACGGTTTGACAATTATAAGAAATTTTGCAGAAAAAGTTGAAAAAGGGATATTATGATTAAAGAAGCTATTCTAAAAGTTTATAAAAATGAAGACTTAACTTATGACGAAGCATATCAGACAATGGACGAAATCATGAGTGGTGAAGCAAGTGAAGTCCAGATGAGCGCTTACTTGACAGCAATGTCCATGAAAGGAGAGACCATTGAAGAAATCACAGCGTCAGCCGAAGCAATGAGGGCTCACTGTGTAAGGCTATTGAATGACAAGGAAGTATTGGAAATAGTCGGAACCGGTGGAGACGGTTCAAACACCTTCAATATTTCAACAACATCATCAATTGTTATTTCAGCTGCAGGGGTGCCTGTTGCAAAGCACGGAAACAGGTCAGCATCAAGCAAATGCGGTGCTGCAGATGTATTGGAAGCATTGGGAGTTAACATTTACATAGAGCCTGAAAAAAGTTTGAAATGTTTGGATGAAATAAATTTATGTTTCCTGTTTGCCCAAAACTATCATCTGTCTATGAAATATGTTGCAAGTGTGCGCAAGGAACTTTCAATCAGAACCATATTCAATATTTTAGGACCTCTAACAAATCCTGCCGGAGCTACAATGCAAGTTTTGGGGGTTTATGAAAAGGAATTGGTCGAACCTTTGATTGATGTACTTAAAAACTTGGGAGTCAGCTCTGCACTATCAGTTTATGGATTGGACGGAATGGATGAGATTTCTGCCAGCGACAAGACTTTCGTATGTGAGCTTAAGGACGGCAAAACCATGTCCTATGAAATTTCTCCGGATCTTTTTGGCATGGAATTGGCATCCAAAGAAGATTTGATAGGTGGAGATGCAAAGGAAAATGCAGAAATCACATTATCAATATTGAATGGTGAAAAAGGACCAAAAAGAAATGCGGTTTTACTGAATTCTGCTGCAGGATTATATGTTGCAGGCAAAGTCGAATCATTAAGGGAAGGCGTTGCTTTGGCAGCGGATATCATTGATTCCGGAAAAGCATTAGAACAACTTGAAAAATTCATTGAATTTACAAATAGCTGATTATTATGTTAGATGAAATTGTAGAAAAAACCAAAGAAAGAATTGAACAGGCTAAAGAAATTGTTCCGTTGGATGAACTTAAAAATGAAGTCGAATCATTGGAAATTTCTGATGAATTTCCGTTTAAAAAGGCATTAAGTGAAGATGGTATTTCAATTATTGCTGAGGTTAAAAGGGCATCCCCTTCAAAAGGATTGATTGCTGAGGATTTTGACTATGTGGCTATTGCAAAAGAGTATGAAGCTGCAGGGGCCAGTGCAATTTCAGTTTTAACAGAACCTTACTTCTTTAAAGGATCTAATGATTATCTCAAAGAAATTGCAGAGAATGTTTCTATCCCCATTTTGAGAAAGGATTTTGTAATTGATGAGTACATGATTTGGGAAGCGAAACTGCTTGGAGCATCAGCGGTTTTGTTGATTGTTTCCATTTTGGATATTGCAACATTAAAGAAATTTTTGGATTTGGCACATGATTTGGGCCTTTCAGCCATTGTAGAGACCCATGACGGTAGTGAAATCACAACTGCAGTTAATGTCGGTGCTGAAATCATCGGAGTCAATAACAGAAATTTAAATGATTTTACTGTAGATATTGAAAATAGTATCAGTTTACGTAGATGTGTTGGTGGAGATGTCATATTTATTTCAGAAAGTGGCATTAAAACAAAAGAAGATGTTGCCAGATTAAAAGAAAATGATGTCGATGCAGTTTTAATAGGCGAAACTTTAATGAAATGTGATGATAAGAAGACTATGATTTCGGAGTTGAAAAATGGTTAAAATTAAAATCTGCGGACTTAAAAGATTGGAGGATATTGAACTCGTAAATAAGTACAAACCTGATTATGTAGGTTTTGTATTCGCAGACAGTAAAAGAAAAGTTTCACATGAATTGGCTAGCGAATTAAAGGACAATTTGGATTCAGACATTGTTTCAGTTGGCGTTTTTGTCGATGCCGGCCAAGATGAAATATTGGAATTGTTTGACAATGGAATTATTGATGTGGCGCAGCTTCATGGAAGCGAAAATGAAGATTACATTATCGGCTTAAAAGATAAAACCGATAACAAATTGAAGATTATAAATGCAATAGAAATGTCAGAAGAAGTTGATTTGGATATCTATGCGGATACGCAAGCCGATTTTTTGCTTTTGGATAGTGGCAAAGGCAGCGGAAAAACTTTTGACTGGCGTTTGATTAGTAAAAATTTAAAAAAAGAGTTTTTCTTGGCTGGTGGATTGGACGCTTCAAACATCTGCCAGGCAATTGAGGAATTTAAACCATATGCTGTGGATTTAAGTTCCAGTCTTGAGACTGAAGGATATAAGGATGAAAATAAAATTAAAGAAATAATGGAGGTTATAAGGTGAATAACGGAAGATATGGTGAGTATGGTGGTCAATACATATCTGAAACATTGATGAACGAGTTGCTCTACTTGGAAGAACAGTACAATCATTATATGAATGATCCCGAATTCGTAGAAGAGCTCAACACATTACTGAAGGAATATGCTGGAAGGCCATCTTTATTGTATTATGCTAAAAGAATGACAGAAGACCTTGGCGGAGCTAAAATCTATTTAAAACGTGAAGATTTAAACCACACTGGAGCTCATAAAATCAATAATGTTTTAGGCCAGGTTTTGCTTGCTAAAAAAATGGGAAAAACAAGGGTAATTGCAGAAACCGGCGCTGGCCAACATGGAGTTGCTACAGCCACAGCCGCTGCACTTTTGGACATGGAATGTGAAGTGTTTATGGGTGAAGTCGACACCCAACGTCAGGCATTGAACGTTTATAGGATGGAATTGTTGGGTGCAAAGGTACACTCAGTCAAATCCGGAACACAAACATTAAAGGATGCAGTAAACGATGCATTCAGAGATTGGATTGCTCGTGTTCATGACACTAATTATGTAATAGGTTCCACAATGGGACCTCACCCATTCCCGATGATTGTTCGTGATTTCCAGTCAGTCATCAGTGCTGAAGCCCGTGAGCAGTTCCTTGAAAAAGAAGGAAAACTTCCCGATGCAGTAATCGCATGTGTTGGGGGCGGAAGTAATGCAATGGGTGCTTTCTATAACTTCATTGAAGATGAAGACGTTAAGCTGATTGGCTGTGAAGCCGGTGGAAAAGGTGTTGATACGCCATATAATGCAGCCGCTTTAACCAACGGACAGATTGGAATATTCCATGGTATGAAATCAATTTTCAGCCAAGGGGAATACGGACAGATTGCTCCGGTATACTCCGTTTCAGCAGGCCTTGACTATCCAGGTGTCGGGCCGGAACACGCTTATTTGAGGGATACTGGCAGAGCAGAATATGTTCCGATAACCGATGAAGAAGCGGTTGAGGCATTTGAATATCTGTCAAGAATGGAAGGAATCATTCCTGCAATTGAAAGTGCACATGCAGTTGCTCACGCAATGAAATTGGCTCCGCAAATGGATAAGGATGAAATCATAATGATTTGTCTATCCGGAAGAGGCGATAAGGATGTTAAATCAATTGCAGAATACAGAGGAGTTGAGTTAAATGAGTAAAATAGCTAATGCATTTAAAGACGGAACTGCATTCATCGGATTTTTAACTGCAGGCGACCCTACAATTGATAAAACCGTTGAATATATATTGGCCATGGAAGAGGCAGGCTGCGATTTGATTGAAATAGGCATTCCATTTTCAGATCCGATGGCTGAAGGTGTTGTAATCCAGGATGCTAATGTAAGGGCACTGAAACACAACACTACAACTGATGACGTATTTGACATTGTCAGAAGAGTCCGTGAAAAAACAGATATTCCTTTAGTATTCTTAACTTACATTAACCCGGTTTTCTTTTATGGATATGAAAAATTCTTTAAGAAATGCGCTGAATTAGGAATTGATGGAATCATATCTCCAGATTTGCCGTATGAGGAAAAAGGGGAAATCGCAGACATTGCCCTTTCAAATGATGTTGATGTCATTTCATTGATTGCTCCAACTTCAAGTGAGAGAATTAAGATGATAGCCAGTGATGCAACCGGTTTCATTTATGTAGTCTCATCATTAGGCGTTACTGGGATGCGTTCCGAAATCAAAACTGATTTGAATGCAATCCTATCAGACATTCGTGAAGTAACCGATTTGCCTCTTGCTGTCGGTTTTGGTATAAATACTCCTCAACAGGCATCTGACATCTCCAAAATCGCTGATGGTGTTATCGTCGGTAGTGCCATCGTAAAAATAATAGAGGAACATGGAGAGGATGCTAGCGATGCTTTAAAAGAATATGTTTCAAGCATGAAAAGGGCATGCATGGACTGAACATGTTAAAAAGATAAATTTATTATATATAAAAAATAAATATAAATACATTATTGATTAGAGGATTATTTATGTTTAAAGCAGAATTAAGTGATTCTAGTATATTAAAAACAAGTTTTGATGCTATTTCATCAATTGTTGATGAAGTACAAATTCAAACTGACAGTGAAGGCATGAGATTAGATGCCTTAGACCGTAGTCACATAACTTTCGTTCATTTAGAACTTAAATCTAGTTTATTCGATGAATATATTTGTGATGTTCCAGAAAAGATTAATATTGATACTGATGAGTTTATGAGAGTTCTTAAAAGAGCCAAATCACAGGACAGAGTATTAATGTCAGTAGATGAAGGTAATTTCATCATTACCTTTGAAGGAGATGCTACAAGAACTTTCAAAATAAGATTAATTGACATGGAATACGATAACCCTGTTCCACCTCAAATTGATCACCCAACCAACTTTAAAGTACGTTTCTCAATCTTAAAAGATTGTATTAACGATATCGATATCTTCTCTGATAAGATTGCTTTGCAAGTTGATGAAGATTACTTCATTGCATCTGCAGATGGTGAATTCGGTGATGCAAGCATCAAATATCTTCATGGAGAAAATATCCAAGAACATGCAAAATCTTTATTCTCATTGGATAAGATTAGAGAAATGCTTAAAGCAGATAAATTTTCAGAGGAAGCTGAAATTAGTTTAGGTACTGATATGC
>NZ_JBGUWC010000176.1:0-2855 GCF_045220775.1 Methanobrevibacter sp. | reverse complement strand
AAGTTCAGCTATTGCACGGTTGGTTGCACGTGTTTTTGCAGTTGACATTATTGTGTGGTCTGAAACTTTGTCTTTTCCTTTTTCAGAACGGGAGCATAATGCATCTGATTCTACGCTGCGGCCATTTGGCAATGTTGCTCTGACGCAGTAGTATGCTTCACGTACTCTGCCCATTTTTGTTCTTTCAATGTCACGATCAACTATTTTGGTATCGACATTGAATGCACGGGAGAGTTTCTGCCATGCGGATTTCTTTTTAAAGTGTCTTTTCACTTTAATGTAGTTTCCGTTTTCGTCTTTTTCTTTTACTATGATTTCCTGATAATCTGTATCGTTTAATAATCCTTTACATAGTTTTTGATAAGCGTCCCATTGTTCGATTGCTACATCAACGTCAGGGACATTGTCTTGAGTTATTAATCCGGTTTCTTTAGGAACTTCCGGATTTTCTATAAGTTCTGCTTTAACCATTTTATCACCTTTATAATACTCCGAAGCTTGCGGTTGCAATTCCAATCCAGCCAATAGCTATGGCAAATATAATGCTTCCAATGAAAATCATTTTTGGATTAGGGTTCATTGGTTCTTTTTTTGGATATAATCTTGCTGGTTTGGACATTTAAAACAACCCTCTTCTTATCTCAATTTCAACAATTAAATTCAGATTAATTATTGAATTCCTTCCACTTTTTCTTTTGATGAATACTGTTTTGCTGTCCAGGAACTGTACATCATCTGATTTGGTAAGTGAATAGTACTGTTCATCATCTGCAGTAACAAATGCGATGAATAAACCGTCAGTAAGGTTTTGATGCATTTCAAGGATTGCGTTTTCCATATTTATTCTCCCTTTTGTTTTTCCTGAATCCAACAATGTAAGATTCACCTTTTATGAATTTGACAAATCCTATATCTCCAGGAGTTGCATATTGGATTAATGACAATAGCTTGTCGTGTATTAGTGTTTGGTATGCTTTTTTACCACCATCAACTAATACGATACCGTCATCGTCAATGTAGAGGATTTCATGTTCAACATCTCCTTTGGCAACTTTGATCTCACCATTGTGAGTTAGTATGCCATGGTAATTTTCTTTGAATTGATTTTGAGATTCAAACATACTATACCACATCGTCTATACAGTATCCATGAAAATTGCAGTCAAAGGTACAGTTTTCACAGTTATTCAAATCAGCTTCAGGATAAAAGATAGAAATATCAGAGATTCCCATATTTCTCACCTAATACATCAATTCTTCTAAGAAGTCTCCACATCATTTCCCAATCTTCTCTTGGGATTATTACATGAGGTTTACCGTTTATTTCTTTTTCTATCATGTTTTGGTCAACTCGTTTTGTATTGTTATTTGAAATTCGACAGTCCAAGGAATTAAAAATTATATTTACTTCTTTATTTTTCAATCCCGTTTCTAATTCTTCGATTTCATACATCTCGAAGAAATCTTTTTCATTGCTGATGTTGTCCTGTTCACATACTTCAACGATGACTTCACTCAGTTTTTCAAAACTCATCGGGGAGTAGATGGTTTCCTTCAGCAATGGTTTTGATATCCATTTTCTTAATTCGTACATGCTTTGATCAACTCTTTTTTTCAAAGTCCATGCAAAAATCAAAGGGGGTTGAAATGTTATAAAATTAAATAATAAAAATAGAATTCTGTCCAATTACCAGAATATTTAATGTAAAATAAATATTGCCCAATTTGTGGTAATATTTATATATTTATTGAAATATATTAAATAACTGGGTTAAGTTTTGAACAGTAATTATTTTAAACATGTTTTGGTCGACTCGTTTACTATTTTTATTATTCATTACTAACCCCTATAATTGATGCTTATAGACTACTATTTTTTTTGACTTTTCAATCACATCCTTTTAGACACCATTTTTTTTTATAATGCCTATGTTTGATCCTTACCTAAAAAAATTTTCTTCGCAATGAGAACAATTTTACGAAGTGGGGTCAATTTTCCTAGGTGAAGGCAATTATTAGTTTTGGTATTTTGAATATATAAACATTACTATTCTTATTTCAATGAATAACATTCAGAAAAAAGAGTTAAAGTATATTAAATTGTACACCATCAAAAATAAAACACCGATGTTTTTAAAATTGGTGTTTAGAAAAAAATAAGAAAAATTGTTGAATGTATAAAATTCAACAAAAATTAAAAAAAGCTATGTTGCACCTTCTTCATATTTCCTTTTAAGGAAGTCCAGGTCGGCTCTCATATCTGTCAATTCGTTTCTTAATTCATTGTTTTCCTCTTCCATTTGAACATATTCAGGTGAATAGATATTGTACTCTCTAACGTCAGTCATTATCAAAACACCTTCAATAGCTTCAATGTACTCCCGGAATAATGCATCTTCATCCTCAAAAAAGTAAACATCATTGACAGCACCGTTACTTTTGCCCTGCATTACATTGATTGAATATGTATCCATTCCATGCTTTTTAAGATTGGTTGCATGGTACTTACGAAGCATGTGTCCTCTTAAACGGTTATATCCCTTAATGCCTTCCTCAGGTCTTCCGCCAACAGTGCCTAAATTTAAAGCATCATTCAATTGGCCGAATTTCATTGTAAAGTAATGTGTAGATATTTTAAATAGCTTATCATGAGGTTTTAATTCTGTTTGGCCATTTTCGGGGTTATCTTTTAGCTTTTCATTTCTAAGTTCAAGATATGCCATGATGTATCGTGTTGCTTCATCGGTATTGAAGGTAATGAAGAATTTTTTTGTTTTGCTTCTTCTGCTGTTCCATGTAGGAATCAGTTGTCCTTCAAATTCTTTCATTTTAGCTATTGCGGTCATTATATCATC
>NZ_JBGUWC010000175.1:0-6815 GCF_045220775.1 Methanobrevibacter sp. | reverse complement strand
GGTACCTTTTCATTTAAAAGGCCTGTAAACACGCTCATCACACCCTCTATCAACACGATATCATAGTCTGATGAATTGAGTCTGGCTATTGTAGACTCTATGTCAGCCCATCCCAGATGCCCGATTTTTACAGACGCAAAGTCTTCCATCTTTCCTTTTGTCAAATATAGTCCTGGTATAATGTCACGCACATCAGGACCAACCTTGAGAAGCGCTACCTTATACCCCCTTCTTCTTAATGCTCCTGCAAGGCCTGTTAATATGAATGTCTTTCCTGAATCGGAACCATTGCTTCCAATCATTAGATATTTAGGCTTTTCATGTTTGTCTTTCAATTCAGGGACTTTAATGTTGAGGTTGATTCCGACCTCGCTCTGCAGGTATTTTTTGACTTCAGCATTTCTATTGTATATGTCATCAATATTATTTCCGGCATCTATTTGTTCCAATAGGTTTTCTACAAGAATTGGGTTTTCATCTAATATGCCATGAATCATGGTACCGATAACATTGCCGTCATCGTTGCATGCTCCAGAAAATATATTGTATTCGGCTTCTTTGTTGACATCACCGTAATTCATCCTTTGGACTTGTGAATAGAACAACGGCTTTGCATCCCCTTCCACTTTACCGTAGGTGTGTGTATGGAAACCGTTTACGTCTTCTGTTTGGTTTTTTACTAAAAAGGAGTTGTCAAATACTTTGGCTTTAACACGATCGCTTGTAATCAATGGTGAAAAATTGACGTCAATGATACCAAGACCATCTTTTACAATAGGCACCGGAGATTTTCTGCCGATATCTATTTGGTTTGACAGTAGCTGAAATCCCGCACAGATTCCAATGATAGGTTTTCCGTCACGAGCCATTTTTTTGATTTCAGTATTCAAATCGATGTTAATGTCGTTTGACTCGATTAATGTTCCGCCAGGTATAATCAATGCGTCCAATTCTTCTGAAGCCTTTAAACCGTCAACAAGTCCGTTTTCCTTAACAATGTCTGTTGGCAGATTTCCAAAATCTTCAAATCCCGGAACAGCTCCATTTAAATAAGCAAGTCCAATTCTTGTCATAAAAATAACCTCTTGATATAATCTATTGTAACTTATTTGTAATATAATTTAGAGGTGCATTTCAAGTGTAAAAATAGTTTACATCAAAAATAAAAAAAGAAAAATAAGAACTATTGAGTGTTTTCAAAGACACTCATAGCTTTAATAATTTTTAAATCGTCTAAAGGTTTAGCCTGAATTTGTAATCCTACCGGAATGCCTTCGACTTCACCGGCAGGTATGCTTGCAGCCGGAATACCTCCAAGGTTAGCTATTACGGTTAAGACATCGTAGGCATACATTTCCATAGGTTCCAGTTCAGCGCCTATTTCGTGAGGAAGTTTAGGCACGGTTGGCCCTACAATCAAGTCAACGTTTTCAAGCATTGATGTGATTTCCGCTCTGATAACGGATCTTGCTTTTAAGGCTTGCTTGTAGTATTTACCGCTGAATTCAGCTTCAGCAATATGTGATCCTATTTTGATTCTTCTTAAAACTTCATCTCCACATACCTCTTCGATTCTGGAACCGTAATCCCTTCCGTCGTATTTCCTGGTTGCTGAGAAGAATTCCACATAGTTGATTAGGTAGTATGTAGGAAGACAAAGGTCAATATAGTCAAAGCTTACTTCAACAAGTTCAGCTCCAGCATCAACCAACTTGTTAATTGCTTTATTAACGGTTTTGTTGATTTCCTCATCGGTAACGTCAATGAATTCCTTACACACAGCTATTTTCATGCCTTCCAAGCTGGTGTCATCCAATACTTCGGTAAAGTCAGGCTTATCCCAGTCTAGAGTGGTACATTCGGTTTCATCGTAGTTTGCAATTGTGTTTAATGCGAGTGCAATTCCACTTACATCATTTGCAAGCGGTCCGATTTGGTCCAGACTCATTGACAAGTCGAGCAGACCTTGCCTTGAAACCGCACCATAAGTCGGCTTAAATCCTACTACTCCACAGTGTGAAGCAGGGTTTCTGATGGATCCTCCAGTGTCAGATCCGATTGCAATGTCACACATTTCAGCCGCTACAGCCGCTGCACATCCTCCGGATGAGCCTCCAGGAATTCTTCCCATAGCCTTAGGGTTTTGGGTAGGTCCGTAGTATGAGGTTTCGGTTGAGCTTCCCGCTGCAAACTCATCCATATTCAAGATACCGATGATTATGCCGTCTTCAGCTAATATTTCATTGACAACAGTTGCATTATAGCTTCCGATGTAGTCTTCTAAGGTTTTGGAAGCTGCTGAAATAATCAAGTCTTCAACATTAATGTTTGCTTTTATACCAAATACTAATCCAGCTAAAGCGCCTACTTCTTCGCCTTTAGCTATCTTTTCATCAATAGCTTCCGCTTGCTTTAATGCATTTTCATAGTTTAATTCAATGAATGCATTAATTTTTTCGTTATTTTCGTCAATAACTTTAATGAAGCTTTCAAGATTTTCTTTAGCTGTCATTTCTCCACTTTTAATGGAGTTTAACTTTTCAATAACGTTCATTAAAACACCTATAATAATCGTAAAATATAATTTAAAATATCTCGCACTTTTCAAGTAAATATTTTTTTTACTTTTCAAATGCTCTCTCTGTTTAGATATATATTGTTTTATAATATATTAATTTATCATATAAGGTGAATTAGAATGGATAACGAACTACTTGAAGAGATACATATTGTAAAGAATCACTCACCTCGGACCAGATTAGTTTATAAAATGGCTGTTAAAAAATATGAGGAATTTTTTTCAATGTCAATGTCTGAATTAATTGAAGAAGCAGAATCTGAAGAAGAACAAGGTATTAGATGGAAAAAAAGAAAATTAAAAAGGAGATTGTTGACTTTTAGACAACATATGATTGAAAATTATTCTCTAAGCACAGTTAAGACAACTCTTTCTCCAATTATTTCAATTTACAAATATTATGAAATTGAAATCGTTCAACTTCCTAAAATGAACACTAAAGGGATAAAAACACCAGAACCAATTGTTTTTAAAGATTTGCCAGACAAAACCATAATCAGAAAAGCATTAAGCATTTCCAATCCAAGAATGAGTGCTATAATCTATTTTATGGTATCTACTGGATGTGCTAGACGGGAAACCTTGAATTTAACTATTCAAGATTATATTAGTGCTTTAAGTGATTACACTGATAAAACTGACATATATGAAGTTATAGCTGAAATAAAAGATAGGGATGATGTTGTACCTACTTTTAATGTTTTAAGGCAAAAAACTAACAAGTATTATACTACTTATTGCAGTCCAGAAGCAGTTACCGCAATAAATTCCTATTTGCTGTCAAGATCCGATCCGCTTACCAACAACAGTCCTTTGTTTAAAATTAATGAGGATTATTTCTCAGATGCATTTATAAGAATTAATGAAAAACTTGGTTTGGGAAAGGTTGGAACTTATAACCGTTTCAGAAGTCATATGCTCAGGAAATTTCATGCCTCTGCATTATATAATGATGGTATGAGTCTGGACAATGTAAATGATTTACAGGGAAAAGCAAAAAACAAAACTGACGCTTCATACTTCATGACAAATCCGGAAGATTTGAAATATGAATATATTAAACATTTGCATGCCGTTACAATAAACAAAGATGTCGAAAAGCTATCTATCAAATCTCCTGAATATATACAACTCGAAAATCAGAAAAATAAATTAGAATCCGAATTAGATGTTATTCTCAAAAGGGTAACTAATCTTGAGGATATGAGAGAAGAGCTTGATGGCCTTAAAGAAAGGGTTGGAAAATAAGATTATGTGATGGCATTTGACATTGTGTCTGATGCCATTGCCAAACATTCATTTAATGTAAATATAATCAATAGCTACTTTTTCTATTTTAATTTAATTGGATTGTTTTAACATTAACGACCAGGTTTCTTAAAATCATACATGATTTGAAATTGCGATATATATGAAATGGTTTTAAAAGGGATTCTGAATTGCTGGTGCTGGCGTTAATGTTGTTTAATTCAAAGAATTAGATCAATCCAAGTACTCTTTCACCTTTCTCTGTTATTCTATACATTCTACCTATTTTGACTTCAGGATTGACACATTCAATTAGCTCCATATCCAACAGCTGTTTTAAAGTGTTATAAAGATAGTTATGTTTAAAACTTCTGTATTCCATAGTCCCAAGACCTAACGCTTCTTTAACATCTTCCATATTCCAATTTTCACGACCCTTTTCACTGTTCCATCTGTAAATTGAACTGCAGCTTCTCTCAGATATTGTTCTGTTTTTCAAGCAGGTTTCAATATCATCAAAATCTTCTACAAGAATGAAATGGGAATTGGTGGAATAGAATCCGAATTTTTGTACTCTTTCTTTTTGTGGAATGGAATGAAGAAATTTTTTTGCATCTTCATGTGTACTGTTCCAGGTTAATCCTGAGCAGTCATTTTCGTCTTCAAAATCAATTATATTGACCCGTATCCATTTCAATAGATTTTTATCAGTTTTTCTAATCATTTTAATGTTCACCCTTTTAATGTATGATGTATTAATTTTTTTCTATTGTAGATTATTTAAATTATCAGAGAGAGCATTTGCGAAGTAATGTTCATGGTCAAGTTTTCCTTATGATTTTGAATTTTCATTTTATACATATGTTCTTTTGTGTCGAAGATTGCTATTGAAATGTTTATACAATCTTCCAAAAATACAAGGCTTAGGGACATAATTTTTTTTCAAAAAAATGAACAGTTTAACATCGGAATACCGACAGTAATGTTTAAATACACAAAATGACAAAGTTAAGAACGGGTCTTACCAACCCAAAGCAATTTTACGAAGTGAGAACAATTTTTCACACTCGTACAACTTTTTCTTGATAAGGCCTGAACATCACTATCTGGAGGTAAAATATCAAAAAAGCTATGAGAAAAAAAGATCATGATAAAAGGATTATAAAAAAATAATTTTATTTTGGATAACGAACTATTATAAAATATTTTTTATATAATCCTAGAATGGGTCAGTAAGAAAAATAAAAATAATTAGACACGTCGCCAAACGATGTTAAAAATTAATATTTTCCAAAACTTAACCCAATATCTAGTATATTTTAAGGAATATATAAATATTTATACATTTTAAATAAAAAGACTTATTTTATTCTAAATATTCGGTAAATATTGGAAAATTAATTTTACAAACATACTATTTTTATTTTCAAAGACTTCTGACCCATATTGAGTTTTTAGACTGTTGATCATTAATCCCCATGAGGGAACACAGGAGATAAACACAATGTGTGAAGTGATAAAATCTCGGCCCAATGAAATAATAATCTTCAATAATTTCAGGGCACTTGAAGAAGCCATTGCCGAAATTCAGGAAAGCGATAACATCCGCAATGAAAGGGAATTCTTCGAGTCATACAGAATCAAGATAATGAAACTGGATTAAATACCAGTAAACGACGAACACGAAATTAAAACACAAAAAAGGAGTCTTTAAAAATGTTAGAACAAGAAATTGATGGAGTAACCCATGTCGTAGTCCCAAAGGACATGTGGGAGGAAATGTGGGATGTTATTGATAGTATTAAGAAAATGGGTGATTTGAAATGAGTAGCTATTCACCCTTTGCAAAACATTGCACCCGTGAAGATATGGTAGCTTTGCCTAACCAGTTCCAAGAAAACTATCATGGCATCCTAACTCACAATGGTGAGATTAAAGTTGCAAAAGGAGATGTTGAACAGGAAATCCTCTACATTGACGATGACGGTATCGTATTAGTGGATGGTGGGAAAAAAGCATACCAGACAATAATACATGACAAGCTACTGTCCTTGATTCAATATGCAGCTGAAGGAGATATTGGATTAATCAAATTCATAAGAGGAGAAGCATTCATTGTTGGATTTAGGAAAAACAATAGGGAGAATGAATATGGAAGAAGCAATTCTTGAGATGCAGGAAAGTCTTGTTGATGGATTATTCATTGCATTTGCATCTATTGATGAAGAATGTTATTATTCGCTTACCAAATCTGATGAACTCAAATTCCTAGATGATAAAACAGTAGTCATACGTAGAAAAAGCGGAAGACATTCAATAATCAACTTGAATTGGATTGTTGATATCAGCATAAGGCGAGGATTGATTTAAATGAACAAACCGGCAAGATTATATCCAAAAGAAGAACCTATTAACCCTAATCCAAAGATGATTTGGATCGGAAGCATATTATTTGCCATAGCTATTGGTTGGTTTGGAATCACAACCGCAAGCTTCGGAGTATTATAAAGGTGATAAAATGGTAAAAGCAGAACTTATAGAAAATCCAGAAGTTCCTAAAGAAACTGGATTAATAACCCAAGACAATGTCCCTAATGTTGATGTAGCTATTGAACAATGGGACGCTTATCAAAAACTATGTAAAGGATTATTAAACGATACAGATTATCAAGAAATCATAGTAAAAGAAAAAGATGAAAACGGAAACTACGTTAAAGTGAAAAGACACTTTAAAAAGAAATCTGCATGGCAGAAACTCTCACGTGCATTCAATGTCGATACCAAAATAGTTGATCGTGACATTGAAAGAACAAAAATGGGAAGAGTACGTGAAGCATACTACTGCGTTAGAGCAACATTACCAAATGGCCGTAGTGTAGAATCAGACGCATTATGCTCCCGGTCTGAAAAAGGAAAAGACAAAGTTTCAGACCACACAATAATGTCAACTGCAAAAACACGTGCAACCAACCGTGCAATAGCTGAACTT
>NZ_JBGUWC010000174.1:0-8529 GCF_045220775.1 Methanobrevibacter sp. | reverse complement strand
CTACTATTGTGAATGTTGCTAACGTTACTTCCGATACTCCTGGTAATGATACTCCTCCTGTTAACAACTCTACTGAAGTAGAACCTAAGGCTGATTTGGTTATTGTTAAAGAGGTTTCAAAACAGACTGTTGCGACTGGTGAGGTTATTACTTGGACTATTACTGTGACTAATAATGGTCCTGATGCTGCTGTTAATACCAGGGTTACTGATAAGTTGCCTGCTGGATTAATATTCATTACTTCCGATGGCAAGTATGACCCAGTTTCCGGTCTTTGGATTGTTGGTGATTTGGCTAATGGCGCTTCTGCAAAATTAGTAATTACTACTCAAGTAAATATTACCAATGCAACTATCAGAAATGTAGCTAATGCTACTTCCGATACTCCTGGTAATAATACTCCTGGTAACAATACTACTGAAGTTGACCCTAAAGCAGACTTAATTGTCGTTAAAGAAGTTTCAAAACAAATCGTCAAAACTGGTGAAACTGTAATCTGGACTATTACTGTAACCAACAATGGTCCTGACACAGCTGTTAATACTAGAGTTACTGATAAGTTGCCTGCTGGTCTTGTTTATGTAACTCACAGTGGTGAAGGTAATTATGACCCTGTTTCCGGTCTTTGGATTGTTGGTGATTTGGCTAACGGTGAATCTAAACAATTAGCTATTTCCACTATTGCAAACATTACCAACAAGACTATTGTCAATGTTGCAAACGTAACCAGTGATACTCCTGGTGACAAGAAAAATGATACAAACAATACTACAGTTGTTGAAGATATTGCGGATTTAGAAGTTATCAAAGTTGTAATTGGAGAAAATCCACACAAAGGAGACATCATTACTTGGGTTATTACTGTTATAAACCACGGTCCTAGTGATGCTAAAAATGTAATTGTAACTGATAGGTTACCTGCTGGATTAATATTCAAAGAAGCCGACGGTAACTATAACCCAGATACCGGTGTTTGGACTGTTGGCGATTTGGCTAATGGGGAATATGTGATTTTAAGGATTACCACTATTGTTGACATTACAAACGCTGAAATTACCAATGTTGCTGTAGTTGAGTCCAATACTCCGGATAACAATACAGACAACAACAGGGACAATGACACTACCAATGTAGATCCTGAAGCTGATTTAAAAGTAATCAAAACAGTATCCAATCCAAAACCTACAGTTGGAGACGTTATTACTTGGACTATTACTGTAATCAATTTAGGTCCTGATGCAGCTGAGGATGTCATCGTAGAAGATAAATTGCCTGCTGGATTGAAATTGTTATCCGCTAAAGGAAGCAAAGGTGCTTATGAAGATGGAATTTGGACTGTCGGAACATTAGATGACAAAGAAGCTGCGACTTTAGTGCTTACTACAAGAGTAACAGCTTCAAGCGGTACAATCAGAAATGTTGCAACCGCAACCGGTTCCACTTACGACCCTAACAAATCCAATAACAAAGACTATGACGTTACCAAACCTAAAGCAAAACCAATGGCTGATTTGGGAATCATCAAAGTGGCTAATGTTGAAAAGGTTAAAGTTGGAGATAAAATCATTTGGACTATTACCGTAACCAATTACGGTCCTGATGTTGCTAAGAATGTTCGCGTAAAAGATGTAACTGTAGGTGATGTGGAATACATTTCATCAAGAGCTACTAAAGGTTCATTCGATCCATTATATGACCTTTGGACTATCGGTGATATGGAAGTCGGAGATGAAGTTGTTTTAACTATCGTAGCTAAAGCATTAAGCGCAGGAACTGTCATCAACACTGCTGAAGTTGTAAGTGATACTCCTGATCCTGACAAGGACAACAATAAGGATAAGGCTATTGTCATTGTTAAAGACAAACCAACTCCGGATAATCCTCCGAAAACTCCGAAAACTCCAACTCCAAAAACTCCTGCAACCATGCATGCTACAGGTAACCCAATCGTAATGGTTCTTTTAGCGCTCCTTACAATTGCAGGTGTAACTTTAAGAAGAAAAGATTAGAAACACAATGGGAAATTAATTTTCCCATACTTTTTTATTTTTTGATGAAAACATTAATGCATGTTTAATGATATGCACGTTTAAAAATTTCATAGTTTTACTACAATTCCATTGTTTTAATAATGGGTTTTTTCATAATTATTGTAGTTCTCATTCTCATATTATTAATTCAAATGATTAATCTACATATCACAAATCATATTCAACATTTTTTTCATTTACAATATTATAAAAGTCATGAACGAGATAAATATTAATGATTAAATTAAATTGTGTGATTAAATGATAAGTGATAATGTTAAAAAAGGAATTCAAAGAGCTCCACACAGATCTCTTTTAAGAGCTTGCGGTTTAGATGATGACGATTTTAAAAAGCCATTCATCGGAATTGCTAACAGTTTTACAGACATTGTTCCAGGTCATATCCATTTAAGGGAATTGGTCGAGTTTGTAAAAGAAGGAATTATCGCTGCCGGAGGTATTCCATTCGAATTTGACACCATGGCAGTATGTGACGGAATCAGTATGAATCATGAAGGTATGAAATATTCCCTCCCTTCACGTGAAATAATTGCTGCAACCGTTGAGTCCATGACCAAAGGCCATGCATTTGATGGGCTTGTATTGATTCCAAGCTGTGATAAGGTAGTTCCTGGAATGATTATGGGTGCTGCGAGAGTAAATGTACCTTCAATTGTAGTTACCGGCGGGCCGATGGCATCCGGTGAATATAATGGAAAACCTGCAGATTTGATTACTGTATTTGAAGCTGTTGGTGCTTATTCTGCCGGTAAAATGTCTGAAGAAGAAGTCAAAGAACTTGAAAAATGTGCCTGTCCTGGAGCTGGAAGCTGCTCCGGTCTATTTACTGCAAATACCATGGCATGTATTACAGAAACATTTGGTTTGTCCCTTCCGACCTGTGCTACAACCCATGCAAGAACAGATGAAAACAATCAGATTGCATTTGAATCTGGAAAACAAATCTTAAAGCTTGTTGAAGACGATATCAGGCCATCAGATATTTTAACACAAGGGGCATTCAATAATGCCATCGCTGTTGACATGGCTTTGGGAGGATCATCCAATACCGCATTACATATTCCAGCCATTGCCAGTGAAGTTGATGGCATAGATGTTGATTTGGAATTGTTCGATAAAATATCAAGAGAAGTTCCGCATATTACACTTATATCTCCTGCCGGTGAAGATTCAATGATGGACTTGCACCTGGCCGGTGGTATTCAGGCTGTTTTAAAAACTTTGGGGGATAAAATCGATACCAGTCAATTGACAGTAACCGGAAAAACAATTAAAGAAAACCTGGAAACTGTTGAAAACAAAAACACTGATGTCATTCATACATTGGACAGTCCGGTACATGAAGATGGTGGAATTGCTATTTTGAAAGGTAATTTGGCTCCAAATGGTAGTGTAGTTAAAAAAGGTGCTGTAGCAGACCATTTAATGCATCTTAAAGGTCCTGCAAAAGTTTATAATTCTGAAGAAGATGTAACCAAGGCTATATTTGACCATGAAATTGAAGAGGGAGATATTGTCGTAATCAGATATGAAGGTCCTAAAGGAGGTCCTGGAATGCGTGAAATGTTAAATCCAACATCTGCCCTTGCTGGAATGAACATCAAGGATGTCGGATTAATAACTGATGGAAGATTCTCCGGTGGAACAAGAGGGCCTTGCATAGGGCATGTATCTCCAGAAGCAAGAGAAGACGGACCAATTGCCGCAATACAAAACGGTGATATAATTGAAATTGACATTAACAATAGAATCATTAATGTTGAACTTTCCGATGCAGAAATTGAAGAAAGATTAAAATCTATTGAACACCCAGAAAGTGATGTTGATGGGTGGTTAGCAATATATCAAAAATTAGTTCACTCAGCAGATACAGGCGCTATTATGAGGTAGTGTTAAAATGGAAATACTAAATTATTCTGAAATAGATTTAACTGAAACAATCAAAAGATCAGAAGAAGATGTAAACAAGGTACTGGACATAGTTTCTGATATTTTAAACAACGTTAAATTAAATAAGGATGATGCTATTCGTGAATATACCGAGAAGTTTGATGGGGTTACAATAGAAAATTTGAAAGTATCCAAAGATGAAATTGAAGAGGCTTATGATACTTTAGATGATTCATTACTTGTTGCACTGAAACAAGCTGCATCAAATATTGAAAAATTTCATAAAAAACAAATTCCATCTGAATGGGAATTGGAAGTAAATCCTGGTATAGTTGCAGGTCAAATTGTAAGGCCGATTAACTCTGCTGGATGTTATATTCCTGGTGGTCGTGCGGCTTACCCTTCATCAATATTAATGACTGTAATTCCTGCAAAAATTGCTGGCGTAAAAAAAGTGGTCTGTGTGACCCCGCCTCAAAAAGATGGAAAAATTTTAGATGCAATTCTGGTTGCAGCTGACATCGCAGGTGCTGATGAGATTTACAAAGTTGGTGGTGCTCAGGCAATTGCAGGACTTGCATATGGTACCGAATCAATACCTCGAGTAGAAAAAATTGTAGGTCCAGGTAATATATTCGTTACTGCAGCAAAGAAATTGGTATATGGTCAAGTAGATATCGAGTTTCCTGCAGGTCCATCAGAAGTGTTGATATTGGCTGATGATAGTGCAAATCCTGAATTTTTAGCAACTGATATTTTGGCACAGGCAGAACATGACCCAAACGCTTCATGTTTCTTGGTAACTGATAGCAAAGATTTGGCAAGTAAAACAGATGAATTTGTTAATCAATTAACCCAAATAGCTCCAAGGCGCGAAATTATTGAAGAGTCATTGTCCAAAAGCGGAAAAATCATTATCACAAACACAATGGATGAGGCTATTTATGTTACAAATGAATACGCTCCAGAACACTTAATCATATCCACTAAAGACGATGACGAGACATTATCACACATTAATAACGCTGGTTCAATATTTTTAGGTGCTTACTCACCGGTTGCGGCAGGTGATTATGGATCCGGAACAAACCATGTTTTGCCTACCGGAGGAGGAGCCAAAATGTATTCCGGTCTTTCAACAGAGGCTTTCATCAAAAAACCGACTGTTCAAAGATTAACAAAAGAAGGCCTTAAGGAATTATCAAAAACTTCAGTCCCGATTGCTGAATATGAAGGATTCTTTGCACATGCAAATTCATTCAAAACAAGATTGAAATAAGTTTATAAGTAATGTCCTTATAAACTTTCTTTTTATTTATTATGTTTTGATTCTTTTTTAATCACACATTCTGCATTGTTTCGTATAACTATTTGTTGCGTTTTGTGACGGCCACTTTTTGGAATGGGAACAGGATTGCTAATTTTCCTTGCTTCACATTGTATCCTTTCTCCTTTAATTTTATCTCCTTTTTTAACATAAGTCCCCATCTAATCACCTAATATTTAACATTCATTTCAATTCCTTTTTCTTCCAGTTCTGTTAATATGTCATCCACATCAAAAAGCTGCAATTGCAGGTCATAGACAATGTCTGAAATATTTGGATTTTCATGAGTTTTGCAATATTCAATTATTTCCTTTTCCTGTTGGGATTTAGGGATTTCTCTAAAACTCACTTCCCGTTGAATTATTCCATCATTGTAATTGTTGAAGTATGCTGTTCGTGCAATTAGATTTATTGCGGAATTGTTATCCATCTTTTCAAATTCTTTGTTTTTTATTACTGGGAACAGCACAACTGTATTTTCAATATTTTCAATTAATGGTTCTATTTCTTTGTAAATTTCATTAAAATGCTTTAACATTCCATTAAAAAACATTTTTTCACTAACTTCTATATTTAATAGTAATTTTGTTTCTGTTGTCCAACCTAATTTTTCACAAAGCTCTAATGAATAATTACAATTGGGAAAATGTTTTTTCAATAGCGGTTTTAATTCCTTAAGGATTTTCAGTGTATTCTCATTGTGGGATATGAAATTATTAATTTCCTTTTCGCTTGAAATTAGTTCAAAATCGTGATATGATTTTTTCTCCATATTTTGCCTCCATTGCTTTATCAGTGAAATATTGCTGTTTTCTTGAAAAATTGATTTATAACCAACTTAAAAGTTTTTATTTTATTAATATCGGATTTTATGTTTTTAATATATTAAATACTTATCTATTTCATAGAAAAATCATTATTTAACTTGAATCGTAGCTTTATATTGGAAATAGGATATAATGATAATTATTAAATATTGGATGTAATATATATTGTATATGGTGATTTGATGGATTTTGAACGAGTAGATATGGATAATCTTTCTGAAGAGGAACTGCAAGAAGCCTTTAAAATGAATGAAATTCTTTTTCGGCTTAATCATACAATGCCAATGACTCCTGAATATGGAGAAGTATTAAAGGAGCTTTTTGGTGATAACATTGGTGAAAACTCAATGGTTCAGGCGCCTTTGTCCGGTGCGGCCTTGGATAGACTGAAGATTGGAAACAATGTTTTCATCAATTCCAACTGTCTTGCAATGGCTCGTGGCGGAATTACCATTGAAGATGATGTAATGCTTGCGGCAAATGTTCAATTGCTCTCAAATAATCATGATGAATATGACAGACAGGTTTTGCTTTGCAAGCCGATACATATCAAAAAAGGAGCATGGATTGGTGCCGGTGCAAGTATTCTTCCTGGTGTGACAATTGGTGAATATGCCATTGTGGGAGCCGGAGCCATCGTTACAAAAGATGTTGGTGACTATGAGGTTGCCGTTGGCGTTCCTGCAAAAGTAGTTAAAAAATTAGATCAAAAAAAATTTGAAAAATAGCTAAATTTAGCTATTTATAATATTTTATCGACATCGATAAGTTTTTTCACTGGTTTTCTTAGGATTTTTACTGCAATTATTCCCATTATCAGTCCGAATATTGTGAATATTACAGCGGAGTATCCGAAGAGCATTTCGTAACTGAAGGTGAACCCGCTTGAAAGCTCAACAATGTAATTGCTTAATAATCCCAATACAAGTCCTGTAACAATTCCAAGTAATCCGCCATTTATTATATCTTTAAATGATCCGAATATTCCTATGGTTATAATCAAGCTTATTATGAATCCTATCGGATAGTAATCTCCATGCATGCCTGCGAATATGTAACAAAAGATTAATGAAATAAATACTGAAAGTATGATGGAAATTATGGAACATACTATTAGGTTTTTGAAGTTTATTGTATTTTTTATTCCGCTCATTGACTGCTTGTCTATATTTACTGATTTTCCGCATTCCGGACAGAAATCGGTTTCATCATCAATTTCAGTATGGCAAAATGGGCAATACTCTTTTTCACCATCATCTGTATTTGATGTGGTTTCTTTAATTTCTTCTTCAGGCTCTTCCTTTTCATCTTCAGTATCTTTTTTATCAGATTCATCTTCTTGTGAAGCTTCGTCTTTGCTTTCTTCTTTGTCATCTTCGGTATCTTTTTTATCAGTTTCCTCTTCTTTTGGGGAAGTTTCATCTTTATCTTCAGTTTTTTCTTGTGAAGCTTCATTTTCGTTGTCTTTATTTTCTTCTTCACCTGAATCTTCAAGTTTTGTGCCACAGTTTGGACAAAATGCACTTGACTCATCAAGTTTTTGATTGCACTCGGGACAAATTAGCTCCTTTTCGATTTTAGTACCACATTTAGCACAATATGGATTGTCATGAGCTTCATTTCCGCATTTTGGACATTTAACCATATTACATAACACCTTTGATTTGCATATTTTTTCGTTAATATTCTATTTATTTTTTTTAGTATTTATATCATAAAAAACATAAGTTATATACATAATATAATTTAGGTGAAAGTTAATGAAAATTGATACTCATGTCTTATTTCTTATTGTAATCGTTGGTATCATTTCCGTAGGTTTGGTCGGTGCAAATGTTTTAAGCAGCGACCAGTCAATGAAACAAGAAGTATTTGATGGTATTAAGATTTCAGTGCCTTCAGATTCTAATTTTGTTAAAACCGGGGATGGTGTGTATAAGGACAGTAAATATGGTGTCACTATTCACACATTCAAAAACAATGATTCAATGATTAATTATTTGAAAAATACTAAAAATTCGAAAATCGTACCTGTTGAAAATCAACCTCCGCAATCAGTCGCATTTAAAAAAGGCGACACAATAAACATATTAGTAACTAATGGTCAGGAAGGAGTTTCAGTTAGTTCTAAAGATGGTGGACTTACTACTCAAATAGCAAACAATATTGTATTTAGTGATAATCACAAATCTCAAAAACCTGTTCCTGTTTTAAATGTTGCTCCTCCAACTATGACTAAAGATAAGGATTTCAATTTAATAATGCTTCTTATAGCTGATGTGGATACTAATATTTTCAATTTAAATCTTTTCCAACTTAATATTGTACCTGTAATTGATCAGTTTAATGAAATTCATGCTGATCAGTTTGTAAATATTGAATTTATACCTGATTCAGATGGTGTCTATTCAAATGATTCAATAAGTGATTCAGC
>NZ_JBGUWC010000173.1:0-17749 GCF_045220775.1 Methanobrevibacter sp. | reverse complement strand
ACTGAATTGATGAGTAAAGTTTTCCAAACCCCAAATGATTCTTATTTATTAACCGGATCTGGAACTGCCGCTATGGAAGCAGGTATTGCAAATACCGTAGCGCCTGGAGAAAAGATGTTGAATGTCGTAGGTGGAAAATTCGGTGAACGTTTCATGAAAATAGCTCAGGCTCATGGAATCGACACCACTGAATTGGCGGTCGAATGGGGAACTGCCGTAACACCTGAAGCAGTAAAAGAAGCTTTAGATGCTGATGAAGACATCAAAGCTGTCAGCGTAATCCACAACGAAACTTCCACAGGTGTGGCTGCACCTATCGAAGAAATCGGTAAAGTAATGAAAAACTATGACGCATTATACATCGTGGATACCGTATCCTCCCTCGGAGGGGACAAGGTGAACGTTGAAGACTTCGGCATTGACGTTTGTCTTACCGGATCCCAAAAATGTTTGGCTGCACCACCTGGAATGGCAGCTATTACCTTAAGTGACGATGCATGGGCCGCTGTTGAAAAGGTAGAAACCAATACATTCTATTTAGACTTGAAAGCAGCAAGAAAAAGCGGTTCTAAAGTGCCTCCTCAAACCCCATACACTCCATCCGTATCATTGACCTATGCAATGAATGAAGCCTTGAAAATGGTTATGGAAGAAGGACTTGACAATAGGGTTGCACGTCACCACAAAGCGGCTAAAGCCAGCGTAGAAGCTGTCAAAGCATTAGGTTTGGAATTATTCGCAGACGAAGCAGTATCTTCTGCTACCGTAACTGCCGTTAAAATGCCTGAAGGAATTACCGATGACCAATTCAGAGGAACCACACGTGACAAATATGGTGTTGAGTTGGCTGGTGGACAAGACCACTTGAAAGGAAATATTTTCAGAATCGGACACATGGGAAATATCTCCTACAAGGAATTAACTCAAACCTTTGCCGCAATTGGTATGACTTTAAAAGGTTTAGGTGTAATAGACGAAGCTGGTGCCGGTGTAGCATCCATCGCAGAATCATATTTATGATTCTGTTAATCTTTTCTTTTTTTGAATTTTGCTTGGTTATAAGTTATACCTGCACGAATTTTTCTTGTCTAATAACTTATAAGTAATATATTTTTTACTGCGAAAATTGCCCCTATAAGTTATAAGTAATCTATTTTTTACATGGAAATTTTTTCTCCTATAAGTTATAAGTAATATATATTTTACATGGTAGAAGTTATAAGTGATACTTTACACTTGAAATGCACCCCTCGAATTTTGGAGTATAAGTTATAAGAAAAAAGTTACACTTGAAATTCACCTCTCTCTTCCAAGTGTGAAAGTTATAAGAAAAAAGTTACACTTGAAGAATATGTCTCGGATATGAAAAAAGTATTACTAATTCGGGTAAAATTGAATACTAAAAATATTTTAAATACAAACAACAAAGGTAATATAACGATAGGATGTGAAACCATGTCTGAGAATAATATTAGAACAACTGTTGAAGAATTGCATAAACTTATAAGCGTAGAAAATGTAATCGGCAAACCAATTGAAACCGAAGATAAAATATTAATTCCAGTAATGAGGATGGGAGTAGGATTCGGAGCCGGCTCAAATATGTTCAGCAAAGAAGGAAGCGATGCTGCAGGAGCAGGTGCCGGAGTGGAACCTATTTCAATGGTGCTCATTCCTAAAAAGGGAAACGATGCTGAAGGCGTTCGCGTACTTGATTTAAGCAAAAGAAATGAAACCAACAAGGCATTGTCTGATTTAGGTTTGATCATAAGCGATTTAGTGAAAAATTATATGGGAAAATCTGACGATGAATACGATGAATCAGAATACATCGAACCTGAATTTACCACTAAAGTAGAAATAGACGACGAATAGGAACAAATATGTTAAGCATCCTAGCGATGATTATTCTAATAATCATCATTTTCATTATTTTTCTGCTTTATATTGGGGTTAAAATAGCTCTGATATACGATAAGACAGGCAACGAATTGAAAGGATGTTTGAAGATACTCATTTTAAAGAAAATCAAAGTCTATTCACTTGAATTTCCCTCAAAAGACGATGATGAAAAAGAAGATGAAGAAGAGGAAGATGAAAGTGAAGACAGAAATATGAAAGAAATATTTGAATTAGCCAAACCTTGTTTTGAAGACTTTAAGACCTTTTTGGAATCATTCAACAAATGCATTAAAGTCAAAAAGCTTGAAAATCATCTCATTTTTGGACTTGACTCATATGTCGATACCGCAAAATACATCGGATACATATGGAGCCTGCTCCTCATCATGAACAATTCTCATGAAAATGCGAGATTAAGCGCTGAACCTTCGTTTAATGGAAGCGTTTTCGATATGAACGGTGAAAATGAGCTTGACATCAATTTACTCAAGATAATTCCACCAGCCATCAAATTAGTCTCAAAAAATGAAGTTCGCGAATTGATAAGAGGTGCTAGAAATGGATGATATGAAAAATTTCATTTGCGAAAGTCTAGGGCTTAAAAAAATCGACACTTACCATTTCAAAAAAATATGCGGCCTTACATTTGTATTCAAAAGTGAACTAATCTCCATAAAGGACAATCTCACCTCAGCAGAAATTTCACCTGCCGGAATAATTTATGAAGAAAATGGCGAATATTACTTGGCCCCCCTACATCACGCGGTTGAAATAGATGAAATTGTAGAAGAATTTGTTGAAAATGTAATTATTCAGGAAGTGGAATGTTCTCACTCGCAACAATAACTTCCACAACCAACGGTCCTTCCAGGTCTTTTCCTAAAATAAATTCCAGGTCATCCAGATTATCAACCTTAACTGCATCGATTCCATAACTTGAAGCCAATTTTACAAAGTCGGGATTTTTGAGTTTGACCTGGTAGGGATTCATGTCATAAAAGTCCTCTTCCCATTGCCTTATGATTCCATATTCCGAATTGTTTAGAATGAATATGATGATATCCAAATCATGATTCTTAACTGTTGCAAGCTCCTGCAGGTTCATCTGAAAATCCCCATCCCCATTGATGACAATGACCTTTTCGCCTGTTGCAATGCCGGCACCGATTGAAGCCGGAAGGCCGTAACCCATAGGCGCCATCGCACCTGAGAACAATAGCTGCCTTGGCCTTAGGGATTTCTTTAGAAGTGTAGTCCATGTGGTGTGTGAACCGGCATCTGATACGATGATGTTATCCGGGTATTTTTCTAGAATTCTTTTAATGGCCGCCTGAGGCTTTAAATCATCATCAAGACCTGCGATTTCCAGACTATTGTCAATCTCCAATATCTCATTCAGCCATTTAACCTTTTTAAAGTCAATTCCTTCAAGGAAATCCTCAACCTTAGCATGAATCGGACAATCTCCAACTAAAACTTCCTTATTAACATTTACATGAATCAGGTTATCCGGAATTTCAGGCAGTGTCCTTTCACTGGCTTTTATGCCCAATGCAATGATGCAATCGGCATTATCAAATGCATATTTCGCACGCGGAGTTGAGCGTATCCCAATCAGGCCCAGGTTCAAATCGTCATTTTCTGATATAATTCCTTTGCCGTGGAATGTTGTGGTAACTGGGATTTGATTTTCAATAGCTATCTGCTCAAGCATTTCCTTCTGCGATATCGCTCCTGCCCCCAATATGAACAGCGGCTTTTCGGATGCATCAATCAAATCCTGAGCATTATCTAAATTGGAAAGGTCCTCTTCACACAGATAGCATAGCTTAATGTCATCAAAGTCCTCGCTTAAAAGCACGTCCTTTGACAGATTGATATGAATCGGCCCTTTTGGAAATGTCTTGAGCTCATAAATGGCTGCCCTCAACACATACATTGCCTCGGTTCCGTTAAGGGGATTGTATGATGCCCGTGTTATCTGTTTGAAGATATCGACTTGAGGAGTTGTTTGAAAATGATCTGTTCCGCGGTACTTCAGCTCGTTATCGCCCGTCAAGACAAGAATTGGAATATTGTCTTTAAAGGCTGTTGCAAGAGCCATTGTAAAATTCAATGCTCCCGGCGATGCTGTTGCAATGCAGACTCCGATTTTGCCGCTTGACCTTGCAAATCCATCGGCGGCATGTGCGGCTGCCTGCTCATGCCTTGTCAGGATATGATTGATGTTTGAAGTGGAAAGCGCCTTGTAAAGAGGCATTATCTGCTCGCCCGGAATTCCAAACACGTCCTGAATTCCTTCCTCTTCAAGGATCTTGACAATGCCTGAGGCTACATTCACTCTTCCACCTCTTGATAAGACCCATTATACTCGCCTGAACCTTCAACCGGGAATACGACCGCTTGAGCGATTCTGTCACCGGATTTTATCCTGTATTCAAAGTCCCCATGATTGCAAAGCAAAAACATCAATGTTCCATAAAATCCAGGGTCTCCGACAGCGGTCTGAACAGAAACGAATGACCTCAAAAGGGTAGACCTTGGAAGGTAAAGCATTGTGTATCCCTTAGGGATTTTGATTTTCCTTTTGATGCTTGCAAGATATGCTGTATGTGGCTTTAGGGTGTATACGTCACCTTCAAGCTCTTCGATTTCAGGCAGGTTCTTTTCATTGTCGATTAGTGAACCGGCAGTCTTTTGAATGTAAACTTTATCTAACTCCAAATCGATTCCGGAAGGCTGAACCAAATCAGCGAAATCCGGAAATAGCTTAACAAGTTCTTCTTCACCGAGCATATTATCAAATCCTTTAATAATTTATTTATACTAACTATGTTATAAATTTTAAATGGTGATAAAAAATGCCTATAATAACTATTGGTGGAAATGATGGAATCAGTGTTGAAAAGAAAAGAGAAATGGTTAAAAAAGTATCTGAAGTTGTAGCGGATGCATACGACTTGCCTATAGAAGCTATAACTGTGCTTGTCCAAGCCTATCCAAAAGAAAGCATTGGAGTGGCCGGTGAGCTTTTAAGCGATAGAAAATAAGAATTTTAATTGATAGGGGAGATAATTTCACTCCCCATTAAAGTTCAAACCAAAAAAGAACTTGTATTCAATCTAATGAATACAATTAAATATTGTATTGCGCAATATTTATAAGTTTGTTTTGGTGAATGTGCCGTCACCTGTCCTTTCAATCAGTTCGCGTTCCGTAAGTTCATCTATGTTTTTCAGAATTTTTTGAGTGAAATTTCCTGACTTATACCTTATAAGTGATCTTTCGATTTCTTCAAGTGATGTGTCTTCATCGATTGCATCATAAACGCTCTTCTGGAAAGGAGTCAGATTGAAGATAACCTGGCTTAGGATGGATTCCTCATCGTTGATGCTGTTGAAGGACCATACGCTGTCTTTTGTACGAACCTGGAACCTTTTCTCCAGCTCTGGAACCTTATCCTTCAGCAGATCCAGATGCGGATAGTTTGAAAGCCCGTATTTGTGCTTGGATATCTTCGCTAAAAATTTCTCATATGACTTTTCAAAGTCGATGTTGTCTTTTGAAAGGAAAGTGTCGATGACATAGACCTTATCGTCAATTACGCTGACCAGCTTGTATGCATGTGTTTCATCGTCATATTCCACTTTATTGAATTTATCAACATTCCACTGATGCTCCAAAAGGAAATTCCTCACGAATTGCGCATCATTTAGATTATCATAATAGCCGAAGATGTAATCATCGCCTGCAATCTGCTTTTTGATTACGTATGTGTCGAAGACCTTTGTGATGTTCAATCCATATTTGGAGTTATTCGGATTTCTTTTGAATTTTTTGATGTGTTTTCTGATTGTTATATCGTTAGGGCGGATCTTATACTTGCATATCAGATGAAGCTTTTCATCAAATACGGCTAAAACAAGGTAATTATCGTCCTTTTTAACTATTTGGGGAATCTCATCCAAATCCCAATTGTTCTCAATCAGCAAATCGCGAATGAAAATGGCTTCATCCAAAGTTGTGGTTTTAGCATAAATCTTAGAACTTTTAACTATATTGAATGAATTCCTATTTTCCCTAATGTATTTTTCACTCATCAGAGATATATTTGTCATTAATAAAATATAAAATTATGACAAAAATATATCCCTTTGTCAATGAAAAATATAAAAATAAAGAATGTGTTCACATAAGTATAAACAGACTAAAAAAAAAGAGCGAACTGATTTTAAAGCATAATATAAGATTAGCTTTAAAAAAAATAAGAAAAAATAGAGAATTTAATCCCTATTTTTTAACTTTAACAGTTTTTTTAACAGTGGTTTTCAAGTAAGTAACTGTATATTTATATTTTTTACCGGCTTTGAGCTTTTTAAGAACTGATTTTTTAATGGTTAGCTTTGCAACACCTTTTTTGTTGGTTTTTGCTTTGATTGTTTTACCATTGATTTTAAGTCTTATATATTTGCCTTTGATGTATTTTCCATCTACCTTTTTAAGTGTTGCAGTTACAACCACTTTTTTAGCGGATTTTTTAATTTTAAATGCTTTCACTTTTAAAATTTGTTTTACTGTTACTGTTTTGGATGCGGATTTTCCTAAAGCTGTTGCTGTTATGGTGTATTTTTTAGGTATGTATTTGGATGGAATGTTGAAGCTGGCAACACCGTTTGAATCTGCTATAACGGTTTTAACAGTTACTCCATTGATTGAGAATGCAACACTTGCGCCACTTGCAACCTTACCATCCTTTCCATAAACAGTTACTGAGTATTTGGCTGTGTATAATGCGGTTGTTTGCTTTGCAACAATTACTGGATCAACTACCACCTTTGTATTGGTTTTTTGAACAATAGATGAATATTTGGCATCACCGGAATAGGCAATAGTAACTTCATAATCACCTGCAGGCAAATCATCAACAGTTACGCTTGCTTTACCCTTAACTACATCTGCAGTGTAGTTTTTATTGCCGATAGTTACTGTTAAAGTACCGGTTGCGTCTTCTGGCAAGTCAATTGAGTAGGTTGGAGCTTTGGATTCAGCTGTATTGCCTAATGGAATGGACTCATTAGAAACTTGAACCTTATCTTCACTAACATTAGATGAATTTGCATCTCCACCGGTTCCATCGCTGACATAAACATGGAATTCCACAGGTTCGGAGTCTTCATAACCTTCATCATAAGAATAGTAGGAAGTGAAAAGATGATAATATTCATCACCGAGGTAGTTAAATGTGATTGTATGTTCGTCAGATTCCAAATCAGATATGGTTGCAGTCACCATACCATCAATTACATCATAGGTATCATATAATTCATAATCAACATAGATTTCCAATTGTCCTGTTGCATTTGGCAATCTTATTGCTATTTCACAGTCATCGCCTTCAGTTATTTCAGTAGTAATGTTCATTTCAGGCAATTTTGCGAAATCCAACCAATAATTATTTACATCATAGTCTTCACTATCATAGCTTGCGAAAATCTTGCTATAACCCAATGGCAAATCATCAATAAATATCTTTGCAAATCCATCTACCAATGATGCGGATTCATAGAATTCATCATTTATCCTTACTATCAGATTACCGCTTGCATCGCTAGGCAAGTCCAAGGCGACATAAGTTAAATTATTTGCTTCATAATCAGAGCGTATAAAATAACCATCAATCCAAACGGTGAATACCTTTTCACGGGCCGCATATTTTTCATCACCATTATATTTAACTGTTATATCATAGGAATTGCACTCTTCCATTCCTGTGAGGATTAAAATGGCTTTACCTTCAATGACCTCTGCTTCGAAAGTATTATTGTTAACGACTGCAGTCACATTTCCATTTGCATCATCAGGCAAGTAAATATAGAACTCGTAGTTGTTTAAATAGCCGGTATCCAATCCGCCATACGGGAACTCCGCATCAAACAAGTAAGTTACTGTAAATGATCCTGTTTTGGTTAATTGCTCATGGCCTTCATCACCGGAATAGACAATTTCATAATTGTAGGTTTTATATAACTCCAAATCATTAAATTCGAGAGTTGCTTCACCATCCTCCAAAAATTCAGTTAGATATTTTTCACCGTCAAGGTATACTGTCACATTGCCTGTTGCGGAATATCCAAGGTATATTTCTGCATCATATTCACCTTCGATTTCTTCAGGAATCATTACCCAGGTCACTTCAAAAGTGCCGTTGAGAGAGGTTGGGGAATAATAGCTGTCTTCAGAGTATTTAAGTTCCCATGTATGAGTTCCAAAGGATAAGCCATCATACCAATATTCATCACCGTAATAGTCCCAATTTTTAAAGTTAACAGAATCTTGGTATTGACCATCAATGAAAAGTCTTAATCTACCATCAGCACCGCTAGGCACATTGCTAGGACAGTAATATATAATATTCTCATAATCCTGCCTTATGACCACTACATCAGGGAAGTTAACTTCCATGGTCCAGTTAGGGAGAACATCCCTAACAGAGAAAGGATAACTTAAACTAGGAACTGGCTTACTTCCCTCAATATATTTAACAATAATAGTATAATAACCAACATCCAAATTCGGTAAGTTACGGGTTACAATACCTTTAGCAGGACCCTCATATAATTCACAGACAAATTGAAGCTCCTCATCATCGTAATCATAATTTCCTCGATGTCCGGAGTAGATAGTAATGTTTAAATTACCCATTGCATCTTCAGGTGATTCAACAGAGAGCTGGCAATCATCTTCTATGTATACCGCAGCAGGATAAACTACATTTGGAATAACATGAATAAACTTATACACATCTTCAATTTCATAATCATCACCTTCATATTTGACGACAAATGAATATTCCCCTAATGGCAAATCAGACAATGAAATTGATGCTTCACCATTATTGAAACTTACAGTTCTGAATAAATCACTGGCCATATAAGTTCCATTTTCTCCATCATATTCTCCTCTTTCATATAAAGTCAGATTGCCTTTTGCATCGCGAGGCAATCTCATGTAAAATGAGTCTCCACTATTCCAACTTATATGATATGGAGCATTAAAAATATAGTCAACATAAATTGAGACGTTTTTTGTTACCAAAGGATATTTTTCATCCTGATATGAAACCTGAACTATATTTTCACCAAGAGTGAAATCACTTAAAGTCAGTGAGCAATAGTCATCATGCGCTTCAAATTCATATGTTTTATTGTTAAGCTTTGCAATAGGAACGGATGAAAAGTCGCTAGGCAACATGACATATACAGTTGTCTCATCACCTATTTCAATATGATCATATCCGTCACAGTGGGCATCAAAGTAATAGGACATGCTAAATTCGCCGGATTCATTTACATTATCATAATTGCCTCCGAAATAGGAAACAATATAATTATGAGTGCCAAATGTTAAATTATCCAAATATATAAGAATCCAATCGTTGTCATCTTCCCTTGCTTGAGAAACAGATTTGGAATAGAACAACTCATCATCGATTAAAACGTTTATATTTCCTGTTGCATTGCAGGCCAATTTAATTGTAATATGGTCATTATCATCAAAATCAGATCCGATTACCACTTCATCTGGAACATCAATCTTAATGTAGGCTGCTTCAAAACTGCCTTCCAATGTTGTTGGACGATAGTAATCATCACCGGTATATCTTATCTTATAATCATGCATTCCGATATCCAGATTATCAAATTCATTCAGATAAATGTAATTACCACCAGATGACGGACCATCAGGATCTTCATAATATTTAATTACAGGTTGATTGTATACTTCATCCCCATCAAGGACAATGGATACATTACCGGAAACACTATATTCGATACCCATTCCAATACGTGTATCATCCCCTATAAGGTATTCATCAGGACATGAACTGTAATAGTCCACATACTCCCTATATTCTTCTTCAAATTCATCACCAATTTCTTCACCGACATCCTCTTCCATGGGAACATCAGCATCACTTACACCCAATTCATCCAAATCAGGCGTTTCACTTGCTGTTAGGTTATCTGTTGCACTAACAACTCCCAAAGTTAAAATAGCCAGCAGAACGAAACTGACTATCATAATCTTATTTAACTTCAAAATAATACCCTCATTAAAATTGTTATATTCAACTTGAATAGTGTTATTATATATTTATTACATAACATATAAATTTAAAGTGAAAAAAAATAATGTTTAATTTAAAAAAATAAGACAAAATAATTAAAAATTAACTATAAAATATATAATGTTTTGAAAAAATAATAATTTTTATACAAATGTGCAAAAATTGAATGTTAAAATTAATTTACTTGAAAACATTTGACTTTGGTTAAAAAAAATAATATGGAAAATGAATCCCTATCTTCTAACCTTGGCAGTTTTCTTAACGGAAGCCTTTAAATAGCTTACCTTATAGGTGTATTTTTTGCCTACCTTAAGCTTTTTCAGGACTGATTTCTTAATGGTTAGCTTTGCAACTCCCTTTTTGTTGGTTTTTACCTTATAGGTTTTACCTTTAAACTTAAAAGTGACATACTTGCCCTTAATGGCTTTTTTGCCTTTCTTAAGGGTTGCCTTCAATACCAACTTTTTGGCGGACTTTTTGATTTTTACTGTCTTCAAGGTTAAGATATTTTTAACTGTAAGTGTTTTGGTCACCTTAACGTCCTTGCACCAAATGGTTATCTTGTATTTGCCCGGCTTTAATTTAGGCAATTTGATAGTTACGATTCCTTTGCTGTTCGTATATCTTTCAAATGTCTTTCCGCCAACCTTAATCAATACATATGCATCGTCATCGGCCTTGCCCTCAAGGATGATTTTGACTGTGTATTTGGAGTTGTCTGTGTAGTAGACCTTTTTGTTGCTGGCCTTGATTGTTGGCTTTGCAGGAACCTCGATGCTTGTTGAAACCTCATCAACCTTAAAGTCTGTGCCTGTGTATCTTGCAGAGATATCATGGTCTCCGCTTTTCAGACCCTCAAGGTCAATTGAAGCTTTTCCTGATACGAGCTTTTGGCTTTTGAAGAGTTTTCCGTCAATGTAGACTTCTAGGCTTCCTTTTGCAGTGCTTGGCAAAATAAGAGTGACCTTCGAGTAGTCATCGGCATACCAGTCAGGACATATTATCCTATACAAAATTGTGAAATTATGGGTTAAAGTGTAGCTGTTGTACTTTTCATCGCCTTTGAAGTTAAAGTGAAGGGTATGGTTTCCTGCGCTTAATTTGGATGTGTCCAGTTCAATCCAACCGGAATCGTCAATTGTAAACTTGTCGTATTTTACGCCGTCGATTGTAATGGTAATCAGTTTCTTGTTGAAATCTGTCGGAACGATGATTATGACATCCTCTTCCATTCCATAGGTAAAACCGGTTCCCCAGCAGTCAACATAATAGCTTACATTGACCAATACCTTTTTGGATCTTGAAAATTCACCTGCAGTGTATCTGACTTCAATTTCCTGCTGGCCGCATTTTACATATTTGAACAGGGACTCCAGAAACTCGCCGTTTTTGTCCAATTTTTTTGAAATGACCAATTTGGAATCGACATAAACCTTTAAGGTTCCGCCAGTATTTTTTAGTGTCTTTGCGGTCAAACAGTCATCATGCTCAAGTATGATGTTTTTTGGAATCTGAATCAGCATGTCGACCACTGTGAAATTATATGTCCTGTCTGAAGCCAGGTAGTAGTCATCGCCTGAATAGACTATCCTTACGGTATGATTTCCCAAACTTAATGAATTGAATTTGGATAGGTCAAGGAAAGTGAATGTTGTGGTATTGAGTCTTTCTGAGAAACTGCCGTCAATATAGACTTCCACGGTTCCCTTTGCCGAATATGGGAAAATCAGTGATGTGGACTGATAATGGGAATTGTCATCCTGCAGGATTTCCTGAGGAATGCCGCATCCATAGTCATGGTCCTGTTTGTAGTTCATGAGCTTCAAATCGTGTGTCAGGTTAAGCGCAATATCATTGTAGAAGAGCCCGATTTTGTGGGGGGTGTAGTCGGACATCCTGTTTACCGCAATATACGGCAGCTTGGATGCTGGAATGGTAACGGGAATCTTTACTGACCTGTTTGTGATGTTTTCATTGTAGATTTCAACATCATCAACCGTTGCCTTAAGATTTCCTTCAGCATTATCCGGCAGATTCACATCAATATCAACCGGATCTTCTTTGTAAACCTTTTCCGGGAATGTTACATTAATGTCCTGAGCTATTTCGCCATCCGTCAGTGTGGCGTTGTCTTCAGCGCTGACGGCACCTAAAAGAAGAATAGCAAAAATGAACATTGAAAGGATTGCTGGCTTATTTAACTTCATAATTAACACTAGATATTATTATGTAAAATATGGTATATATTACATGCTGTTTAGAATAAAAAATAAAAAAAGTAATAGGGAAACTAATCCCTATTTTTTAACAATAGTTGATTTTTTGACAGTATCCTTGCCATAAGTAGCCTGATACTTTACAGTTTTTCCAACTTTAAGCTTTTTCAATACAGCCTTTTTAATGGTAACTTTTGCAATACCTTTCTTGTTGGTTTTTACCTTGTAGGTTTTTCCATTGAACTTGAAGGTAACTTTTTTGTTTTTCAAGGCCTTTTTGCCCGCTTTGAGAGTGGCTTTTAAAACCAGTTTTTTGGCTGATTTTTTGACTGTTACTGTTTTAAGGGTTACTGCGTGTTTTACTGTCAAGTTTCTTGTAATTTGGACTTTGCCGTATTTTACTGTGATTTTATAGGAACCCGGAGCCTTTCCGATTTTCAAGGTTGCATAGCCTTTCTTGCTGGTCTTGACCTTTTTGACGTATTTGCCGTCGATGTAGAACTTGACGTATTTGCTTTTGACTATATTGCCTTTGTAATCGGTTACCTTAACCTTGAAGGCGCTTGAGCTTGCGTAATACATTGTCAAGTCACTTGCGGTTATCTTATTGTTGTTGACTGTCATATCCAAAGTGCCGTGGTATGACCATTCAGAACCATCAAAGTATTTTGGGAAAACAGTGTAAGATCCCCCATTAATGCTTGCTAATGAAATGGACGCCTTTTTATTTACGAACTTGGATGATAAAACATATTTGTCCTTTTTATTGTAGATTTCGACAACTAATTTGCCGTTAGGTTCATCGTAAGGCAAGGTCATATAAATGACTCCGTTGCCGTTGGTTACTGTTTTCGGCACATTGAATACAGGCTCTATGTACAGTGATTCAGATACGTTGAATGAATTGTTCCCGTCATTGTAAATGAAATATACGTCATGATGGCCCACCTTCAAAGTGGAAGGTATTTTGATATTGGCGGTTCCATTGATGAATTGTCCTGTAACCTTCACGTTTCCAAAATCAACAGTCAGCTTGCCGTTGGCATTCGGGAAGTTTACGATAAAGTTTCCGCTTTCACCGACATTCAATAATCCCGGCCCTTTAATATCAACATAGACATAGACACCTTTGGTGTATGTATAGTTGTAGTCCCCTGTTATGTCTGCACGGATTTTATGTGCCCCGACCTTTAGGCCGCTGATGCCCACAACAGAAGCATGGCCATTATTGAATGATGTTGAGCAATATAGCTGCCCGTCAACGTATACGCTTAAAGTGCAGTTTGAATTCGGAATTTGTGAAGATACATCAATCTTTTTGTCGATGGTTATGTAGTCATCGGAAAAACGAATCCACGGATAGACTGTTATTGTTGCGCTTGCAGAGCATGGGGCGAACTTATTGTCTCCGTCATAGGAAACTACTAGGGAATGATTGCCCAAACCTAAATTGCCAATGTCTACGTTATAATAACCGGAATCCTTATACCGCTCAGTGAAGTTATATGCCTTATCGTCAATTTTTACATGCAATTTAGCTTTATCAAATCCTTCCGGAACGGAAAAACCATATGATGATTGATCCAGATGATATCTGAGATCCCTGTCCTGCAACTGGAAATATGTAGCATTGACTGTGAAAGTCTTATCATAGATGACTCCCTTTGCGGTAGTATAGGTTACCTTGATGATATGAGGATTGTCGAAAGCACTTAACTTGTTTAAATTATAATTTTTGCTAAATTTTTTTCCGGTATCATCAATGCAGGTCGCACCGTCAATTACCACAACCAATCTGCCTGAATCTTCAGAGTTAACTCCCACGTACATGTCGGTTCCATAATCGTCTTCCACATTAACGCTTTCAGGAACATTGACGATTATGTCCTTGATGAAGAATGTGAAATTCCTATTTGCACCGGCATAGTAAGAGCTGCCGGAGAGCTTTACATTCAAGATGTGTTCTCCCAGACCAAGGCCGGTTGTAGGGACGCTGTATGCAGCATCCACCTCATCTTCACCCAGGAGTGTTGAGGTCCTTTGTTTACCGTCAATGCTGACATCAATTTTTCCGGAAAAAAGGGTTGCGGAAAAATAGACCGGATTGTCTTTCAGGACTTCATCACTTCTATGATTGAATCCCACTTCAATTTCCGAAGGCCAGTCATCGCCTTCAAGAGCATGCGGAATGGTTTCGCTTAAAGCATCTTGAGATGCCTCATCAGTTGAAATTACCTCGTCAGTTGAGATTGTCTCATCGGTTGAAGTCACCTCATTTGTCATATTATCATTTGCGCTGACCGCTGCGATTGTCAAAACAGCCAGAAGCAGAATCGATAATATCAGCAATTTATTAAATTTCATATTAAATCACCTATACCCTATATTATTAACATGCCATAATATATAATTTAACATTCCAAAGCGACCGCAATTATTACTAATAAATGCAATATATTTTTTACTAAATAAACAGATGTTAAGAATAACCGTCCACAAATGAAAATTATTAATATTTAACGTAAATATTGAAAGTTCGTTCAAAAAACCGTCAAAAAAATATTAAAAAATTTTAAATAATTATTACTATAAAGAATGCTATGGTAAAAAGTAGAGATGATTTCCTATTTTTTAGGTGGTAGAATGAAAAGAGAAAAAATATTACTTGTATTGTTAACATTTATTTTAATCGTTTCGGCTTTCGGCATGGCCTTTGCCCATCCGGGCCACGAAGGCGGACATGACCCTGAAGAGATAACTACTACTGATGTTGTTGAAGCGGAAAGCGATTCTTCATCATCATCTGCCAGCTTATCTGATGATTCCGCTCCTGCTAAAAGTGAAAGCAGCAGCAGTTCACAGTCAAGCGCACAGACCAAGGATACCGGATCTTCTGCCAGCAGTTCAGGCAGTTCATCCAGCAGCAAGTCAAGCTCCCCTTCAAGCTCATCATCATCCGGCCAGTACTCATCAAGCGACTATTCCCAAAGTTCCGTAAGTGAAGTTGAAAGGGTTGATGACAATGCCAATCTGACTAATGATGCGGCAAATGCTACAAATGCAACAAACGAGACAGAAAACGTTACTGAAAATGTCACAGAAGTTGTTGAAGACCATGCCGATTATACCCCTATAGCGCTGATTGGCCTGATAATAGTGGCTGCAGTGATTGGATACATCAAATTCAAAAGATAGGTGGAAAGATGCACATACCCGACGGTTTAATACCTTTTGACCAGGCCATGATTTATCTAATCGCAAGCCTTATAATTTTAAGCTATTTCTCCTTCAAGCTTTCAAGAAAAGCGGACATGGAAAAAAGACTAGTGCTGAGCGGGATTTTAACTGCAGTTGCCGTGGTTGCAACGACAATAACGATCCCATCGCCGATAGGCATACCGATGCACTTTTTCGTAATCCCCCTGGTCGTGATACTTCTTGGACCATATAACGCTTCACTGGTTTCGTTCCTGGCGCTGCTGGTTCAGGCCCTGGGATTCGGAATGGGTGGCGTTACAACACTTGGAATCAACGTGCTGGACATGGGAATAATCTTGAGCGTTGTCGTCTATGCGGTCTATGTGCTGCTTGTGAATGTCAACGAGGACCTTGCAATAGTCATATCAACAATGGCTGGAATCCTTGCAGCCACAATGGCGCAGATACTTATATTGACATTTGCAAAAACAACAAGCTTTGAAGTGCTCCTTGGAAGCTTATTGCCATATTACCTGATGATTGCAGTAATCGAAGGGGTAATCAACGTCATAATAATCAAATTTATATCAAAAACAAACAGAAGCATTCTGGAAATCGAAAAAGTATGAGAGAGTGGTTAAATGAAAAGAATCTATGCAGTATTGATAATAGCTTTAATGTTATTCATTGGAATATCTGCCGTGAACGCACATGGCGCCGACCTGACTGAAGACACCATGATCATGGCAAACGAAAGCAATGGAATTGCCGCAAAGGCGATAGTCGATGATCTGGGCCTTGACGTGAAGGTCTACAAGTTCGTCTCCGAAGGGGACGTGGAACACCAGATGGAACATGCCCTGTCAAATCCAAACAAAAGGATATTGGCAATTTCCTATCAGGACACCGTGAACGCTTATCTTGATGAGCACCCTGAACTGAAAGACAGGGTCATCGTAAGCGATGATGATAATGCATCAATCAGCGCAAACGCACAAAAGCTCGTTGAGATTGATGTGAACGGCGGATCCGACGACTTTACAACACCACTGATTGTCGGAGCGGTAATCGGTGCCATAATCGGACTGATCGGTGGCGTATTCATTATGAAAAACAAGAAATGAAGGGAATTTTTAACTTCCTACTTTTTTTAATTTTTGCTGATTTTTTCAATCTTTAGAAAATGAAGATGTTTTTTTGACATGCATGGCCTAGAACATGTGCAGTTTATACTTGCAATATAGCATGGCTTAGAGGTGCATTTCAAGTGTAACTTTAAAATATTGGGTCTTTTTTGAATAAATCCATAGAATATGAAAATCAGCGCTGAAAATCACTTAACATTAAAGATTTTTAACTTTTTATTACTTGATTTATAAACTGGGAAAAAATGCTTTTGAATGTTTGAAATGTGGTAAAAATATGGACTTACTGGCAATTGAAATTCTTACAATAACTCTTTATTAGCAATTTAAATCTGATTTCAGAAACAGCAATCTGATTTCAATCTGTTTTGATTGTGAGTTCTTTTTGTTGTTGGAGATAGCTGCTGGAAAACTGTTTTTTGATTAAAATGACGATTTTTGAATTTTTAGTAAAAAATATATTACGTCGATAGTAATGTGATTTCATAATCGTGAATGCTGATTTTAGAGGCATGAAAATATGAAATCCTCAAAATTTGAAATTGGAATATGAATCCTGGTGAAATAAGTTTTGGATTAGACATTCATATCTGATTTAAAAAACTGTGAAAAATACATTGAAAAATTGATTTTTTAGGAGCTTTTTTAAATTACTGTAAAAAAATCCTTTTCAAGGAAGTGGCAATCAAAAGGGCATTTTGAAAAATATTCCCATAAACTGTGCAAATTGGTGAAAAAAAATTAATTGAATTTTAGAATCGAAAATGTGGAAAATTTTTAAAAATTTTCGATGTGAAAGAAAAAATGTAATATATATCTTACTTTTTATCATTGATGAAATAGGAGTCGCCCAATAAATGCCGAATCCCTGCATTTAGAAAAAACACCAAAACTGCATAAAATCGGCATTATTGCATGAAAAATATTCTTAATTTGATAATACTTCCTTATAAATGCTCTTTTATAAAAACTATCATATGAAGCATGAAAAGATTTTTTTAGTTAGTTTGATATTGCTGGCTATCCTTGCATTTGGAGCTGTAAGCGCAGCCGACAATGCAACTGCAGATGGTCTGGCAGCAGACGAAGCCGATGATTCGGTTCAGGAAGCATTGGCAGACGAAGTTTTAGAGACCAGCGCTGATGATACGGTGCTGTCC
>NZ_JBGUWC010000172.1:0-41347 GCF_045220775.1 Methanobrevibacter sp. | reverse complement strand
TATATTTTATTCATTTAATTAGAAGTTGTTATCTATTTTTTATAAATTAATCCGTACTTTTTTTAACAAGTAGTAATATTTATATATGGTTAACAAGTCATTATAATATAGGTTGTGATATCTATTTTCGATAATCATTTTTTAGTTAATTATGAGGAGTGCTTTTTAGACACCTTCGAATTTGAAAGCGGGGCTGTTATTGAGAATGCCAAAGTTGAGTATTCAACTATCGGAATCCCTAAATATGATGATGAAGGATTCATAACTAATGCAATTGTTTTTTGCCCTTCACTTAAAGGGGACCGTTCTATTTTGAAAAATGCTCACCAATACTTGAAAGAAAATGGTAGTTTTGATAAAAATGAGTTTTTCTTTATCACCATAACTCCTTTGGGAGCTCCAGGATCTTGTTCCCCGTCCTCAACTGGTCTTAAATATAGATTTCCGGAATTCACTTTTAAGGACAGGGTTAACTTTAAAAGGCAGTTCATTTCTGAAAAGTTCAAGATAAATAAAATTTTAGGAATACTTGGAGAGGATTTGGGTGGTTTTGAAACTTACACCTGGGCATGTGAGTATCCAGAGGATATGGAATTTATTTTAGTTTTCGATAGTGCTTTTAAAACTAACGGCATTAGATATGCTATTTCAAAAGGATTAGAAAGCATAATTGATCTGGCTGAAGGTTTTTATGAGGATACTTATAATGTTTCATTATCTAATGCCATTGTTGCTTTAAATAAACTATTATTCACATTTAGTTTTCCAAGAAAAATTATCAGAAACATGTCCAATAAGGAAATGGATGTTTTAATGGATGATTATGTTGATGAAGGGTTATTTATGGATGTCTATGATTTCAAGTATCGTAATGACAGCATTCTCAAATTTGATGTTGAAGATAAATTGTCCAATATTAAGGCAAAAGCATTAATTATCGCTTCAACCAATGCTGATGGATATTTTAACCTTGAATTTGACACATTGCCTTTAGAAGATTTGATTGAAAATTCTAAAATTGTAATTTATGATTCAAATGTGGAAAAATATGATGAATTGGAAGACTATTCAATTATTGGCGATGAAGTCCTTTCATTTTTAGAACAATTCGAATAATAAAAAAAGTTAAAGCTAGTTAAAACTAGCTATTTTGAAACATTAAGCATATGTTCAACTGCTTTTCTAGATTTGTCAGCAACATCCTTTGGCAATGTAACTTCAGGAGCTTCATTGACAAGGGAATCTCTTATTTTTTCTAGTGTATGCAATTTCATTGTATTGCAGATTGCTCCTTCAAGTAAAGGGTATAATTTCTTGCCTGGAACTTCTGAATTGATTCTTGTAATCATGTCAATTTCAGTTCCAATAACAAACTCTTCCTTGTCGCTTTCTGCAATATGCCTTAGCATTCCGCCAGTTGACATTACTACATCACATGCTTTTTGAACTTTAAGATCACATTCTGGGTGGCATATAATCTCTGCGTTAGGGTATTGTTCCCTTTTAAGTTCAACATCTTCAACATGGAATAGTCTGTGAACATAACAATGACCATCTTTTGGAACAGGTATGATTTCCTTATCAACTTTTTCAGCTACGTGGGTTCCCAAGTTTTTATCTGGTCCAAACAATATTTTATCATGAGGTAAGCTTTCTGTAACTTTAACTGCATTGGCTGAAGTACATAAAGTGTCTGCATGCTGTTTTGCTTCAGCAATACTGTTTACATAAAGGATAACTCCTGCATCTGGGTGTTCTTCTTTAGCTTTTAATAGCACATCTTCAGGCAACATATGAGCCATCGGGCATTCCGCTTCTAAAGTTGGAATAACAATCTTTTTGTCAGGATTTAGTATGAATGCAGTTTCAGCCATGAAATCCACACCACAGAATATAACTAAATCTTTGTCATCAATTTCAGAAGCTTTTATACACAATTCTAATGAATCTCCAAGGAAATCAGCAATCTCCTGTACCTCTTTTGGCTGGTAGTTGTGCGCAAGGATTATTGCATTTTTTTCCTCTTTCAATTTTAAAATTTCCTCTTGAAGTGAACTATTCATCGTTTTCACCCATTTCGATTATATATTTTCTAATAACATTTGATATTTTTAATTTATATTCATCTTTAGTATTAAATTCTTTTATCCAAAAGGATACTTTCACTCGATTTTCATTAAATTTAATCTCTTTTGAAAAGACATCCGGTTTTGGATAATCTGCTATTCCATCATATTGGATAATTTTTGGAACGATATTATCTTTAAATTCTTCCACATCAATATCCAATGGCAATCCCACTATCAAATCCACTCTGAACTTTTCAGGAGGCTTAAATAATAGGTATTCATTATTTGTTAAAACGGAATTTGGAACAATATTTTTAACTCCCAAATCATCAACGACAACAGTTGATCTTAAGGAAATCCTTTGTACAATGCCTTTTTTGCCATCGATTTCAATTGTATCGCCTACTTTAATACTTTTACCGATTATTAGGATAATTCCTGAAAATAAGTTTGAGATTATGTCTTGAGCGGCAAAACTTAAAGCTATACCTATAATTCCTATACTTAATAGTGTTCCTAATAGGTCGATTCCAATGAACTGTAAAATGGTAATTAATGCAACAAAATAGATGATATAATTGATTATATCCCTTATGAGATAAATCGCAGTCATGTCCTTTTTGAATCTCTCCATTTTATTCATTAAAAATGCAACAAGTCTTGTTAGTATGGTTGCTGCTAGGATAATGAGTAAAATCTTAATCAATGCTATTGTATTCTCATCTAATGTTGTTAAAAAGTCCATAATATCATCTTAATCTAATTTCCATAAAATCATGAGCTAATCTGGTATTTTCAAAAACTTCCTTAGCCTCTTTTAACATAATTTTATTATGCTCTTCATCATATCTTGTACTGATATGGGTTAAAATTAACTCTTTGCTGTTAGATTGCTTTGCTATATTTGCAGCATCAACTGAAGTGGAATGGAAATGTTCGATAGCATTTTGATAGTCTTCTTTTAAAAATGTGGACTCATGAATAAGGAGTGTGCTGTCTTTTGCAAATTCTATCATCTCTTCACAAGGTATTGTATCTCCGGAATATGTAATTTTGATTCCTTTTCTAGGTTCTCCAAGCACCTGCTCGGGTTTGATTACCCGTCCATCAATTTCAATTTCTTCACCATTGTGAAGGCGTCCAAAGTCAGGACCTACCGGAACGCCAAGTTCAATAGCCTTTTCACGTAAGAATCTTGGTTTTTTAATCTCTTCAAGGGAATATGCTAAATTTGGAACATTATGTTGGACTAATTGGGCTTTGATAACATATTCTTCAGTTTCCACTACTGTTCCAGAGTCAATTTCAATAAATTCAATAGGAAATTCAAATTTGCAGTAGCCTAAGCTAAAAATAGCATCTCTAACTATATTTAGGCCTTCCGGCCCGTAAATTGTCAATTTGTTTTCTCTGCCAAGCAAACCCATTGATTGCAGTAATCCTGGAAGGCCTAAAATATGGTCTCCATGAAAATGGCTGATGAATATTTTGGATATCTTCATAGGGCTTACATTTGTGCGAATCATTTGTTTTTGGGTCGCTTCCCCACAATCGAATAATATAACTTCTCCAAAAGCTTTTAATGCTATTGATGCATGATTTCTTTTTTGTGAGTGGACTGCAGATGAAGTTCCTAAAAATATTAATTCCATAATTCAATCACTTATTTTATTAATTAAAAATAGTATATATTAATAATAAGTTATTAAATTTTAGGTGATTTTTTGGATAAAATTATTGAATATATGCTGGAAGAAGATGAAGGATTTGGAGATATTACTTCAAACGCAGTTGTTGAAGAAGATAAGGAAGTTAATGCATATATTATTTCAAAAGATGAGGGAATTCTGGCAGGTATTGACGTTATTCGGAAGGTTTTCGAAGAGTATGGTGTCAATGTCACATTTTGGTTAAAGGATGGAAGCGAAATTGCTAAAAATGATTTGTTAATGTCCGTTAAAGGCAATGCCAGAACAATTTTGCTTCTTGAGAGAACCGTACTTAATTTATCCATGAGGATGAGCGGTGTTGCAACTGCAGCCAATCATTATGTTAATTTAGTTAAAGATTATGATGTAAAAATCGCAGGGACTCGCAAAACATCTCCAGCAATAGCCAAATTTGATAAATATGCTTTAAATATTGGGGGAGCAGACACCCACCGTTTTAGCTTGGATGACATGGTTTTAATTAAAGACAATCATATTGCAGTTTGCGATTCTCCTTTAGATGCACTCCTAAAGGCAAAGGAAAACACAAGCTTTTCTAAAAAAATAGAAATCGAAGTTGAAAGCTTGGAAGATGCAATCGCCTGTGTTGAAAATAAAGCTGACATCGTCATGCTTGACAACATGAGCGGGAATGAAGTTAAGGAAGTCATTGACGAGCTTAAAAAATTAGATATTCGTCAAAACTCTTTAATTGAAGTATCTGGAGGAATCACCGAAGACAATATCCTGGACTATGTTGAATATGGTGTTGATATTATTTCAATCGGTGCGTTAACCCATTCATCTAGAAGCTTGAATTTCAGCTTGAAAATAGAATAAGGGGGCATTAGAGTCTTAGAGTTAATATTTCTTTTAACTCTTCATCAGTCATTTCGGTAATGAATGTTTCGTCGTTGATTATTGCTTTTCCAGCCAAATCTGTTTTTCTTTTACTTATTGCATCAATTTCCTCTTCAAGAGTTCCTTTTGTAATGAGCCTATAAACCATAACATCTTTATCCTGTCCGATTCTATGAACCCTGTCAGTTGCCTGATTTTCAACTGCAGGATTCCACCACAAATCGTAATGGATCACGTTTCTGGCGGCTGTTAGATTTAAACCTGTACCTCCGGTTTTGAGTGTTGCAACCAGAATTTTATAGTCTTCGTCTTCTTGGAATGTGTCGATAACTTCTGTTTTTTCTTTAAGTGTTTGAGATCCGTGTAAAAATAGCACTTCCTGCTTGAATTTCTTGGAAATCAGTTTTTGGATGATTTTTCCCATTTCAACATATTGGGTAAAGATTATCACTTTTTCATCAACACTCAGAATATTCTCTAAAATATCCGCTAAAAGCTCCATTTTTCCGGATTCCTGAATTTTCGGATTTTTAATGTCTAAAAATTGTGCCGGATGGTTGCATGTTTGCTTCAGTGCAGTCAATATTTTAAGGATAATTCCTTTCCTTTGAATGCCTTTTGAATTTTCAAGGTCAAAGAATATCTCTTCTAAAATTGCATTATACAGCAATATCTGCTTTTTTGTTAGGCTGCAGTAAATGTCATTCACAAATTTCTCAGGCAATTCCTTTTTGATATCATCATCACTTTTAAGTCGTCTTAAAACAAATGGTTTTGCTATTGTTTTTAAGTTTTCCAATACCTCTTCATCTTCCAGTTTTTCTATCGGCACAACATAGTTTCTCTTAAAGTCATCTTTTGTGGATAGGTATCCCTTATTGATGAAATCAAATATTGACCAGTAATCCATTAGCCTGTTTTCAATAGGGGTTCCCGTTAATGCGATTTTGGTTGATGCGTCAATGCTTTTAATCGCCCTTGTCTGTTCGGTATTCGGATTTTTAATGTTTTGAGCTTCATCAATGACGCATAATCTCCAATTCGTATCCATAAACATGTCCAAGTCAAGTCTGACAACTCCATAGGAAGTCAAAATGATGTCATATTCCTCCAGGGGGAATGTTCTGTTGGACCCATGATAGATGTAATATGTCAAATCTGGTGTGAACTTTTTGATTTCATTTTCCCAATTTGATATCAATGTTGGCGGGACAATGATTAGCGTCGGTTCGCTGTCGAATTGATTTTGCTCTTTCAGATAGAGAATTGCACTTAAAATCTGTATTGTCTTTCCAAGACCCATATCATCGGCCAATATGCTTCCGAATTTGAATTTAATATTTTGAACGAGCCATGAGTAACCAATTTTCTGATAAGGCCTCAGCTCACCGGTTAATGATTTTGGAGCATTATAAACTTTTGCTTCGTTAACTAATTTTTTGAATCTTTTGTAATCTTCGGGGGTCTTTAGACTTTTTTTCGAGTTGTTCATTTTTTATTCTCTTATACATTATGTTAGTATATACTTTCGCATTAATGGATAAATATTATTTTTGAAAAGTATTCCATATAAATTTCTAAATTATATTCATTTTTTCAATATTATTTTTCCGGTAATCTGAAAAAAATATCAAAAAACAAAGTTTAATATTATAGTAAAATAATATATATTAAAGATAGAAAATAATTTTATATTTTTTTATGATGGTGATTTAATGGTGAAAATAGCTAAATTGGCTTTGGAAGATGGTACTGTTTTGAAAGGTGAGGCTTTCGGTTATGAAACCACTAAATTAGGAGAACTTGTTTTTTCAACAGGTATGGGTGGTTACACTGAATCTTTAACAGACCCGTCTTTTAAAGGAGAAATTTTAATGTCCACTTACCCGCTCGAAGGAAATCATGGGGTAAGTGAAGAGTGGTATCAATCTGATAAAGTCCAGGTTGAAGGTTTTGTTTGTCGTGAGGTTTGCCGTGAACTTTCTAATTTCGGACCTCAAAAGACATTGGATGAATTTTTAAAAGAATTTGAAACACCTGGAATAAGCGGAATCGACACACGTGATTTGACACTCAAAATTCGTGAAAGAGGTTCACTTAAGGCAGCAATAACTACAGAAGATATTTCTGATGATGAACTGCTTAAGATGGCTCGTGAACAACCAAGTATTGAGGAGATTGATGTTGTTCCTTTGGTATCAACTAAAGAAATTAAAATTTTCAATGAAGATGCCGACAAAAAAGTTGCTTTGATTGACTGTGGTGTTAAAAGAAACATCATTAACTCATTTTTAGAAAGGGATATTGGAGTTATTTTATTCCCATATGATACTGACTATAGAACTATTTTGGATTATTCCCCAAGCGGATTGATGATTACTTCAGGACCGGGAAATCCGGATAGGGTAACCGAAACAATTGAGACCATGAAAAAGTTGTCAAACAGATTGCCGATTTTCGGTATTTGTATGGGTCAACAATTAATTGCAAAATCTTTTGGAGCAAGGTCATATAAAATGAAATTTGGACATAGGGGTGAAAACCAACCAGTTAAAGACTTAAACACAGGTAAAGTGTTTATTACTTCACAAAATCACGGATTCACCATCGATAAAGAGTCTTTAAAGGAAACTGATTTAGTTTTAACTCAAATTAACTTGAATGATGGAACTCCAGAAGGAATTTCACATAAAGAATTACCATTACATTGTATACAGTACCATCCTGAAGCAGGACCAGGTCCAAACGATACAAGAAGTATTTTTGACGAATTTAACCAAATGATGGAAGATTACTAAAAATATGATGGGGATTAAATATGCCAGTTGATAAGGATATTAAAAAAGTATTAATTATTGGTTCTGGACCTATTCAAATTGGACAAGCGGCAGAGTTCGATTATTCAGGATCACAAGCATGCAAATCATTAAGAGAAGAGGGAATTGAAACAGTTCTTGTTAACAGTAATCCTGCAACAATACAAACTGATTTGGGAATGGCAGATACTGTTTATACAGAACCGTTAACTCCTGAAGTTGTTGCAAAAATCATTGAGGAAGAAGACATTGATGCAATTTTGCCTACAATGGGCGGACAAACTGGATTAAATATTGCAACAGGTCTCGGAGACTTAGGATTATTGGAAGGAATTAAAGTCATAGGATCTGATGTTCAAACTATTAAGGATGTAGAAGACCGTGACTTATTTGCAAATCTCATGGAAGAGATCGGTGAGGAAATTCCTAAATGTCAAGCTGTCAATAGCGTAGATGAAGCACTTGAAGCCGTAAAGGATATCGGCTATCCCGTTATTGTAAGGCCGGCATTCACATTAGGTGGAACCGGTGGGGGAATAGCTCACAATGAAGAGGAATTGGTTGAAATTGCAAACCATGGTTTGGATATGAGTTTCATTAACCAAGTTCTAATTGATGAATCCGTTCTCGGATGGAAAGAAATAGAATTTGAAGTAATGAGGGATAAGGAAGACACCTGTATCATTGTATGTACAATGGAAAACATTGATCCAATGGGAATCCATACAGGAGATAGTGTTGTTGTTGCTCCTATTCAATGCTTATGCGATGAAACCATCCAGAAGATGAGGGATGCATCAATTAAAATTATCAGAGCGTTAGGTATTCGCGGTGGATGTAATATTCAGTTTGCTTTAAATCCTGAAAATGATGAATACAAAGTCATTGAAGTAAATCCACGTGTATCAAGAAGTAGTGCACTCGCATCAAAAGCAACAGGTTATCCGATTGCTAAGATTTCTTCAAAAGTGGCTTTAGGATTGACTTTAGATGAAATCAAAAACGACATTACAAAAGAGACTCCTGCTTCTTTTGAACCTGCTATCGATTATGTTGTAATTAAAATCCCAAGATGGCCATTCGATAAATTCAAAGGCGTTAGCCGTCAAGTTGGAGTTCAAATGAAAGCGACAGGAGAAGTAATGGCTATTGGAAGAACATTCGAAGAAGCATTCCAAAAAGCACTCAGATCCTTGGATATGGGCTTCGATGGATTTGAATATGTGGAATGGTCAAAAGAAGACTTGGCAAATCCAACTGATTTAATTTATTTCCAAATCTATTCAGCCATTAAGGATGGAATGGATATTGATGAAATCAGAGAACTTACAAAAATCGATAATTTCTTCTTATATAAAATCAGAAACATCGTTAACTTTGAAAATAATGTTACTGCCGATAAACTAAATGATGAAGCTTATCTAAGAAAAGCAAAACAGTTAGGTTGTTCCAATAAGAGATTGGCCGATTTGTCTGGTCAGACTGAGGAATATATTAGAAACTTGCTTTCAAGATACAACATCAAACAATCCTATAAGATGGTAGATACCTGTGCTGCCGAGTTTGAAGCAAAAACTCCTTATTACTACAGCAGTTATGATGAGGGCAATGAACTTGTTTCAACCAACAAGAAAAAAGTGGTAATTCTTGGTGCAGGACCTATCAGAATTGGTCAGGGTATTGAATTTGATTACTGTTGTGTACACTCCTCTTTAGCATTAAAAGAGGAAGGAATTGAAACCATTTTGATTAACAATAACCCTGAAACCGTAAGTACTGATTACGATATTTCAGACAAATTGTTCTTTGAACCACTTACCTTTGAGGATGTAATGGGTGTAATTGAGCAAGAAAAACCAGATGGTGTCATTGTACAATTTGGTGGTCAAACATCAATCAACTTGGCAGTTCCATTGGCAAATGCAGGTGTTAAAATCTTAGGAACTCCATACGATAGTATTGATAGAGTAGAAGACAGAGAGCTATTCGCAGAACTTTTAGAAAAATTACACATTCATCAAGCACCATATGGAACAGCTAATTCATTTGAAGAAGCAAAAGAAATCGCTGAGAGAATTACATTCCCAGTACTTGTTCGTCCGTCTTATGTTATTGGTGGAAGGGCAATGGAAATCGTTTATGATATGAATGAGCTTGAGGAATATATGAAAGAGGCTGTAAAAGTTTCACCTGATCATCCTATTTTAGTAGATAAATTCTTGGAAGATGCTATTGAGCTTGATGTGGATATCTTATGTGACGGTGAAGATGTATTTATTGCAGGAATTATGGAACACATCGAAGAAGCTGGTGTTCACTCAGGGGATTCCGCTTGTGTAATTCCTCCTCAAACCATTCCGGCACATATCTTAGATACTATCCGTGAAAACTCCACTAAATTAGCATTGGAATTGGATGTTAAAGGTTTGATGAATATTCAGTATGCAGTAAAACTTGATGAAGAGATGGTCTACATTATTGAAGCAAACCCTCGTGCAAGTAGGACTGTTCCGTTTGTAAGTAAAGCTATTGGCGTGCCATTGGCAAAAGTTGCAACTTGGATTATGCAAGGGGCTAAATTAAAAGACTTCGGTTTAACCAAAGAAATTAAAATAGACCATGTTGCTGTAAAAGAATCAGTATTCCCATTCTTGAAACTTCCGGAATCAGATACTGTTTTAGGTCCTGAAATGAAATCTACCGGTGAGAGTATCGGTATTGATGAAAGTTATGGAATGGCATTCTACAAATCACAACTTTCAGCGGGCATGGAATTGCCTAAAGAAGGTAAAATATTCATCAGCGTTAAAAAGGCAGATAGGAAAAAAATCAGACCTATCGCCGAGAAAGCTCATAATTTAGGATTTGACCTTATTGCTACTGACGGTACCGCTAAGGCTACCGGTCTTGATTCAGTTGAAAAAATCTTAAAAGTATCACAAGGTTCTCCTAACATTAAGGATGCTATCTTAAACAATGAAATTGATTTGATTATTAACACTTCTGAAGGTAAACAGTCTGCTAAGGACGGTTACATTATCAGACGTTTGGCTATTGAACTTGGCATACCTTATGTTACCACATTGGCTGGTGCAAGGGCAGTCTTAAATGCTATTCAGGCCGTACAAAATAATGAAATCAATGTAAAATCTTTAAATGAATATGTCGATGGAGAATAACTTTTCTCTATCCTTTTTTTAATTATTTTTATATAAATATTCTTCAATATTAATACCGCATGAAGGACACTCTTTTTCACCAATTTTCAGCCTGCTTTTACATTTAGGACAGAAATTTAATTGAACCTTATAGTTTTTAGTCGGATCGATTTTTATGTTGACTTCGATTCTTTCGGTTATGTGGGTTCTCAAGACGGATTTGTCCCAATGGTTGTCCATCAATAACTTTTTGTAGTAAAACGCTTCTGTCATGGTGTCATAGTTGCCGATTATTTCTTCACCTTTTTGAATATAAAACTTGCGTATCTTATGGTTAAACAGAATTTCACCTTCCCTTTCTCCCTTATTGACCTTAGTTCCTTTAATCCTGCCTTTCGGCCTTTTTTCAGGAAATGGTGGAAGAATCATATTTTCATACTTGTTTTCCAAGTCGCATTCAACAAGCAAGTCATAATCAAAATTACAAAAAAACAGCGCGTCTCTTTCATATAGTGCATCGGATAACTTTCTAAACTCACCATAGTCTTTATTGTTATATTTGACTCTATATACGTCACCAGTCTTTACAATATTCCTGTAGAAGTATCTTATTTCTTGTGAGTTAATAGAAATCACCCTTTTCAAAGTTTAAAAAGAAATGTAATTATCATTTAAAATTGCATTGAAAATGTATGATGATTACAATTTTATATTCTTTTTTCAATTTAATAAATTTAATTAATAATAAATTTTATTAACAAAAAAAATTAGATTTTCCTTTAATGTTTACTATAGCAAATGGGGTTATACTAAAAGGTGAGAATTTAGTTCCCTCTCGTGAAAATATTGTCGTTGATGAAGGCAGAATCATCGAAATTGGAAAAGAATCATCAGAAGGCAAAATAATTGATGTTGATGGTGCAGTAGTTTGTCCGTCTTTTATTAATGCCCATATTCATATTGGGGATTCTATCATTAAGGATGAAGGATATGGTTTGTCTTTAAGTGAAATGGTTAAGCCTCCTAATGGGGTTAAGCATGTTGCTTTATCCAATGCTAGCGATGAGGAGTTGATTGAAGCTATGAAGTCTTCAATGTGGGAAATGGTCGAGTCCGGAACAACTCATTTCATCGATTATCGTGAAGGCGGAATTAAGGGTGTTAAACTTTTAAAAGAGGCTTCAAAAGACATTCCAATCAAACCAATTATTTTAGGTCGTGACGATAGTTTTTATGGTGATGATCCTGATTTGGGTAAAGTAAAAGTTGCTGTACGTAAACTTCTTGAAATTGCAGAGGGTATTGCACCTAGCGGCTTTGGTGAAATTACAATTGATGTTGCCGAAATCATATCAAGAGAGTGTGAAAAGGCAGGTAAGATTTCATCTATTCATGTTGCCGAATCCGAATCCAATCAGATAGAATCATTAAATAATTATGGATTGAGCGAAATTGAAAAAGGTGTAAAGACTAACTTTTCCCAATTGGTTCATCTTACAAATCCTAAAAATAATGATTTGGAATTGGTAAGCCAGTCTAATCAAAGCACTGTTGTCTGTCCACGTGCGAATGCCACTTTAAATGTCGGTGTCGCACCGTTGAATAAAATGCTCGAGTTAGGTTTAAAGCCGTTAATCGGAACTGATAATGTAATGCTTAATTCGCCAAATATGTTTCGTGAATTGGAATTCAGCTTAAAGCTAATGTCAATTTATCATAATGATTATTTAAACCCTATTGACTTATTGAAAATGGCAACAACTAATGTTTGTGGATTTAAAATTAATGATATTATTCAAAAATCCATGATAATGGAAGGTAATTTTGCCGAGTTTATTGTGTGCAATTCTTTTTCTAAAAATCCTTACTTAAATATAATAAATCGGTGTGAATCGAAAAATATATTATATACCATTAATAAAAAATTTAGCATATAATATCATGGATATAAATCTACATATTAATGGGAGATGTTAATGATGTATAAGAAAATATTGGTCCCGACTGATGGATCAGATTTTGCAAAAAAAGCCCAAACGCAGGCTTTATTTTTAGCAAAAGTCAGTGGGGCTGAAATTGTGGCTTTGAGCGTCACAGAAAATAATTTTGTTAACGGACTTCCATTAGATGATGAAGTATACCAGTTGAATCAAATTCTAAAAGAGCAATCAGAAGAAAATCTTATGGAATTTGATAAATTGAATGAAGATGATTTAAAAATTACCCATGTGATTAGAGAAGGCTCACCGGCTAAGGCTATTTTAGAGGTGGCAAAAGAAGAAGAGATTGATTTGATAGTAATGGGTAGTTCTGGTAAATCCGGCTTCGATAGATTTATTATGGGTAGTGTGGCTGATAAAGTTGTAAACTCAGCTAAATGCGCAGTACTCGTAGTTCATTAATCTTACCATTTTATTATTGTATTTTTGTAAAAAAGGTGTTTATATGTTAGTTAAAAGAACAATGTCTAAAAATGTAGTATGTGTTTCCGTTCCTGGAAATAGAGATAAAGTTTTAGACTTAATGAGAAAAGAGAAAAAAGCAGTATTACCAGTTGTTAAAGAAGATACTGACATTTTAGTAGGACTAGTAACTCGTTCTGATTTAATTAATAATCCTGATGAAGAACAAATTGCAATGTTAATGACTAGAGATTTAATCACTGTAAATCCTGGTGATGATGTAGTTGTTGCAGCTCGTAAAATGATTGAAAATGATGTAAGAAGAGTTCCTGTAGTCAATGAAGACGGGGAATTAGTGGGTATCATTACATCTTTTGATTTAGTATCTAAAGCTTTAACTAAAATTGAAGTTAATGACGTAGTTGAAAATTATATGATTACTACTGTTCCAACCACTTGGGAAAGCGCTCCTTTAAATGTTGCTTTTGAAAGTATGAAACAGTTTGGTTTGAAATCTATTTTAGCATTGGATGATGATGCAAAATTGTCCGGTATTTTAACCGAAACAGATTTCATCGCCGAATCAGAAATCATCTCTGAAAGAAGCGAACACAGTTCTACTGTTGGTACTGAAGGAGACAAATGGTCCTGGGATAGTACTTCCGTATTATACATTGAGAAAAACCACTTAAAATTCACTGATAAAGTAGTGAAAGACGTTGCTGTTGGTAATGTTGAAGTTGCTAACTCAAAAACTAAAGTTTCAGACTGCGCTAAAAAAATGAAAACCTTAAACATCGAACAAATTCCTGTTATTGGTGTTGAAGGAGATTTAGTCGGTCTTGTAAGAGCTAGTGATTTAATTAAAGCATTAATCACAGAAGAATAGTGGTATAATGGCCGTTAGTCCAGTTTTGGTAATTAAACTAGTTAAAGATAGTGCTTTAAGTGTTCGTGCAAGATTATATGATGATTTTGCAGAACACGAAATTGTTTTAAACTCTGTTCTTACTTATTGGTGGGCTAATAATATGCCACCGGCTACTAAATTTCTAGAACTTTTCGATTCAGTTATCAAAAGGACTGTTAATGAAATAATGCCTCATAAGACTTTAAATCTTAAATATGATGTTAAAGCCAATGAAACTTTGGATAAAGCTTCAGAAATTGAGGTGAATTTAATTTCAGTTTCAGCTGATGGTGTTGGTTTTAAAATTGAGAATGGTTCATTTTCTTTAAGCGGCATCCGCAAGGTTGAGCCAGATTTTGAAAGCAAGGAATTTTCAACCACCTATGATCATAGTATTGAAACTCCAGATATCATTTTAAAAAAATATGAAGAAATGAAAAAGTGAGTTTTAATATTCACATCTTTTTTTATTTAATAATTTTTCTATATTTTACTTAGATTATAACTTCAATTATTTTAAATTAACGTTCCATAAAACAATAGTTTTCCATATGTTATCTTATTTTAATTGATTAATGTTTCATTTAAATTAATCAATACCAATAATATTAATGCTATTGTCAATGGTACGATATATCAACTTCTAAAATAAAATAAGTTTTAAAGATTTATTGGGAAATATTTTTTATTTGTGCGAGCAGTTCCTTCGCATCTTCTTTTTTAATGTCTGGGGAAGTGCGAATAAAATCAATCAGTTTTCCTTTGGTTTCGCTATCAAGACTGGACTGTGATAATGTTTGTGCATAATTTCTTTTTGGATAAAAGGTTTTTTTGGCAATGGATAATAATTCGTCTTTTTCTTCATTAGTGATAATATTTTCTGCTACTGCATTAGTAAAAACATATTTCATGTTAATCAGTGGCTCTGAAAGAGGTTCTAATGTTTCAGAATCAAGCATTACAGCCACATCATCATCTGAATCAACTTCACTGCTGGCATATTGCTCATATACATAGCCAATTCCAGTCATTCCTAATGTATCAAGCTCTGATGCCCTAAGGGCACCCATACTTGAAGCTCCAAAAACCTGAATGCCGCTTTTCATTACATTAAGTATTTCCTTATGCCCAACAGCGGAGCTTTGATGAAACACCCCGTCAATTATTCCAATGATGTCTGGGTGTTCCTTTAGCGCCTGACTCAAATCCCCTCTTTGAATAGGCCTTTTATAGATTACTTCTACATTTTCAGAACTATCCAATATTTCTTTTGCTTCATCAAAAGGAATTGACAAGCCAGCATAAATTATAACTTTAACCATAAAAATCAGACTTTTAAGAATCTATAACCTGCTCTTGAAGGGTCAAGTGCATAAAGTTCCATTTCAGGTATGACTACACGTACAACGCTAACATCAAGTTCAGGCCTTGTCAAATCAACATATAATATTTTTTCAATATCATTTGCTATTAATTCATCCTTGACAATTTCGATGTCTTTTGTTATTGAAGATGTGCTTTTATTTTCAATATCGATTAATTTGATTTTTTCATCTTCTTCTCTGAAATAATATTTGTTGATTCTTTTCATTCGCTCATATCCAGCTTCTCTTGCAAAATCAGCCCTTACAGTATCTTCACGAGCACCATTAATTTGTGTTGCTCTACTTTGGGCCACTTCGGTAAGTGCCCTTAGGATTGCAACTTCAGGATCTAGATGTGTGCCCATTCCGAGTGTTAGAAGGCCAGCATCCTTTGTAACCGTATCATCGGCGGAAGCAGCTATTGTTGGAATGTTAATATCCGCAGTAAAATCCATCAATTTGATTTTAATTCCTTCACTTTCGAATTTTTCAACAGTATCATTAACAAGTTCGCTTTCAATGCTATCCAAATCAATCTGGGCATAGTTTTTGTGAGTCAGCTCAAAAATGCTCCATGCATCCCTTTCAATGACTTCAAGCATCCCATGCAATATTGCTTCTTCCAGGATATTTCCAGAAGCAAGACCATTAGTATTTGATTTGAATAATCCTTGAACACTGTTATCATGAATATAAGGGTGGAAAACTGCATTGGTCGGAATATAAAAATCGTCTCCAGAAATAATGTCCTTTGCAAGGCTCCATTCGAGCTGCATTAATTCGAGATTTTCTTTTTTGAAATCTTTTGGCAAATTCAAAGAAACAGGGTCGATAAAATTTCCTTCTTTAGATATTTCATCTAAACTGGCAATCACTACTTCATCAACGTCTTGCTTTTCAGCAGAATATCTTTCAAAACCTTCCATCATTGCTGATGCTTTTGCATGGTCTTTAGAAATGCCTTTACCCCCATAAATACTGATGGCACCCTCTTCGGCAGTTGGCCTAATGGCGGTATAGATTGGAAGCCCAATCCTATCTAAATCAGTAATGTCTGCAATACGGGTTATTCCAGCTATCTTCAACTTGTCTTCGTTAATTTCAATAGTTTTTTTAGGAGCAATTACCCTGTGTGTTCCTTCAAAATATGTTATTTCTTCACTCATGTTATAATCCTAAAATCATTCTAACTAAACTTTCAACACCTATTGTCATGGATAATGCAGTAAGCACACCCGCAACAGCTATTGTAACAATCCAAATTCCGAAATTCCAAGTTAGCACTTTTGATCCATCCAAGTTTCCAATAGGTATCAAATTAAACACTGCTAAAAAGCTGTTAATTGAATAACCTAAGGAACAGATTATAAATATTAATGCTGCAGTTTCTGAATTAAATGCAGAAGGATAAATCATTGTTGCAACTGCCAAAAAGATTAATGCAAGAACTATATTGACAATCGGACCTGCAATGGATATTTTTCCATTAATTTCATCAGTTATGTAATTTGCATAGGTGTAAACGGCACCAGGTGCTGCAAATACAAATCCGAAAAATGATGAAATAAGCGCAAATATCAATCCTTGAGGCCATAATTTAAATTCCGCCCAGTAGCCATATTTCATTGATACGAATTTGTGTCCAAGCTCATGTAAGATAAAACCAAGCCCTACACCAACCATAACAATTGGCAACATGGTAATGATGCCTGATGCATCTCTTCCAGCATATAATATTGCAAAACAAAGTGAAATAACGAAAAATGCAATTATTAAATCTCTTACTTCACTACTTGTAAATTTAAACATGATTTTAAAATATCTAATTTTATATATAAAGTTTTTTCTAAATATTAACTATGAAATCACATATCGGCAATATTTTAAATGATTTAGAAAAAGACAATGTTCAAGCTTATTTACTTACACAGTTTACAAATGTTGAATATATTTCAAATTATAAGCCGACTAGCTTTGCTTTTTGCATCATTAAGGAAAATCCAATTATCTATGCCTCTGGAATGGATATGGAACTGGCTAGAAAGGATTCAACAATTGAAGTTAAAGAATATGAATCATATGCTGCGATGATTGATGAGTTAAAAAAAGAAGGAATCAAAAGCCTTGCAATTGAGCCAAGCTTGCCGTTCAGCACCTATTCTAAATTCAGGGATGATTTTGAAATCTCATCAAAGACATACATCGACAAGCAAAGGATGATTAAAACTCCTCTGGAGATTGAAAAAATAGAAAAAGCAACAGAAATCGCTCAAAAATCCTTTTTGGAATTGGATATATTGAACAATAGGAACACAGAAAAGGAAATAGCCTTTGATCTTGTTCGTTTTATGATTGGAAATGGTGCAGACAAGGAGTCCTTTGACACAATCGTAACAAGCGGTGCCGATTCAAGCCTTCCCCATGCAATACCTCAAGCCAAAAGATTGGAAGAGCCTATTTTAATTGATTGGGGAGCACTCTTTGAAGGTTATTGTTCCGATAATACCCGTACAATGGTTTACAGTGAACACCAGCAGGAAATCTGGGATATCGTGGCTGAAGCGCATGACAAGGCTATTAAAGCCATTAAGCCAGGTCTCAAATGTTGTGAAATCGATAAGGTTGCCAGGGATATCATTTCCGATTATGGATATGGGGATAGGTTCATTCACTCAACAGGCCATAGTTTAGGTTTGGACATTCATGAAACTCCAGGTTTTTCCCTTCGTGACGATACAATCATTGAAAAGGGTATGGTCATAACAGTCGAGCCGGGAATATACTTGGAAGGCGAATTTGGAGTTCGCCTGGAAGATACAGTTTCAATATCCAAAAGGGCTAATGTCATTGGTAATCTGCCCTTAAATATTGATTAATGGGAATGCTCATTTTTTGAAACATAGAAAACCCAATCATGTCTTCACATGGTGCTGTACAAGGCGTTGAACCTAAGATATCAGGCGGTTTAAGAATAATCATTGTACTGATATGGTTAACTATTGGAACTAAAATTAATCTTGTTTTAACATTGTAAAATTGCTTTACAAAACAACCAACACTTTATATTCTTTAAAACGTAATATTATTTTATGAAACTTAAAATAATCAATTATTTAGCAGTATTTTTAGACAATATTGTTTCTGAAAAGTATTTATCAAAGTTCCAGGAATTTTTGCTTAGCGGAGCCATTTTCACTGAAGCAAGCAAAGTTCTAGCTATTTTAATAATATTCATTTTAGCCAGTGAATTTGCTTTAACATTAGCATTAACATTTTTAGGCCTGCCCTTGTCAGTGTTAATATTGCCATTTTTTGCCATTCCATGTCTTTTCACATATGTTGTCATTGTACAGGAAAGACGAGCACAGGAAATTGAAAAATCGGCACCCGACTTCTTAAGACAGCTTTCAAGCATGCTTCAGGTAGGATTAAGCTTTGAAAACGCAATGGAGGACATGTCACAGTACGGTCAAGGGCCGCTCTACGACGAAATGCGCAGAACAATAATAGAAATTCGTATGGGTCGCAATTTCGATGATGCATGGCGCGCAATGAGCAAAAGACTAAAATCAAAGGAATTGGAAAGGGTTTTTGCCATCATTTTGGATGGCCGTAAAAGCGGATCCAGCATATCGAATGTAATCAATGATATTTCAGACGATTTAAGGGATTTGCTTGCACTTAAACGGGAGCGTAAATCAGCCGTCATGATGTCAGTCATGTTTTTGTTGATTTCAGCCATTGTAGCGACTCCATTTGCAATAGGTATGGTGAGCGTTTATTCTAATTTCATGCAAAGTTATGGAATGGAATCGGAACTGATTTTAACGGCTCCAATCGCAGGCGAGATTTATTTGATTATTCACTCAGTTTTAGTAGGTTTTATAATTAGCATAATAATGTATGGTGAAATCAAAAAGGGAATCAAGTTTTCACTGCCTTTGGCGGCGGCATCATTTGGAATATTCTATTTCATTTCAACCTTTGGTGCAAACTTGCTTATGGGGGGATTTTAATGGATGATAGTGGACAGGCATCAGCTGAATTCATGCTGCTATTTGGCGGAATTATTGTTGTGGTTTTACTTGCTATTTATATGTATAATGACTATATGGATGATTTGAGCGGTGAAATTACATCGAAAGAGGTTAATGAGTTTAACAATCAGCTAATGCATCTAAAAAGCTATTTCAAATAACGCTTCATAATATCATATTAAATTTAAATAATTTTTAGTTTAAAATATTAATCAGGTGATAAAATGGATATGTTGATTGGCGGAAAACACATTTCAGGCGATGATTTAGAAGAAGTGAAAAACCCATATGATGGTGAAGTAATCGATACAATTCCGATTGCACACCTGCAAACTGCACAACTTGCAATCAATGAAGCAAACAATGCTAAAGGGTCTTTACAGGAAATGTCTGCCTTTAAAGTTTCAAACAAATTATATGATGCAGTTGAAAAATTAAAGGAAAACCGTGAAGACTTTGCAAGGTTATTAACTTTGGAAGTTGGAAAACCAATCAACGAGTCTCTTGTTGAGCTGGACAGATCCATCGAAACATTAAAACTGGCTGCTGAAGAGGCAAAAAGAGTCTATGGCGAAAGCGTACCGCTGGATGCCGGTTTAAATGGAAAAGGATTTTTTGCATTTACCCAAAAAGTGCCTTTAGGTGTTGTTGCAGCAATAACTCCATTCAATTATCCATTGAATTTAACGATTCATAAAATTGCGCCTGCAATTGCATGTAAAAATACTGTCATTGTAAAGCCTCCAACAGAAGCTCCATTGGCTGTAATGAAATTCTGCGAACTGCTCAATGAAGAGTTTCCTGATGGTGTAGTGAATACCGTAACCGGATATGGATCTGAAGTCGGCGATTATCTGGTAACATCACCTGATGTGGATAAGATATCATTCACAGGAAGCGTAACAACCGGCATGATGATATCTCAAAAAGCAGGGATGAAAAAGGTTACATTGGAACTTGGTGGAAACGATCCGATGGTAGTGTTAAAGGATGCCGATATTGATAAGGCAGTAAAAGGTGTCATCAATGGGGCATTCTTAAATGCGGGCCAAGTCTGCATGGGCGTTAAAAGAATCATCATTGAAGATGAAATTGCCGACGAATTTGGCCAAAAATTAGTCGAAGCAACTGAAAAATTGGTTATGGGAAATCCATTAAATAGTGAAACCACATTGGGAACATTGATTTCAGAAAAAGCGGCAATGCAGGTTGAAGAAACAGTAAATAATGCCGTTAAAGCAGGAGCTAAAATATTGACTGGCGGTGTCCGTGACGGTGCATTTTATGAAGCCACAGTAATCGATAATGTAACTCCAGACATGGATTTGGTCGTAAGGGAAACATTCGGGCCGGTAGCACCAATCATTCGTGTAAACTCACTTGAAGAAGCGATTTCAGTTGCCAATGATACGGAATATGGCCTTCAAGCAGGAGTATTTACAGAAAGCTATTCTTCAGCCATGAAATGCGCTCAAGAGATTGAAGCAGGGACTGTATTTATCAATAAGCAATCCACTTTTAGAACAGATAATATGCCGTTTGGAGGGTTTAAAAATAGTGGTGTTGGAAAAGAAGGTATCAAATATGCTGTTGAGGAGATGACCAAAACAAAATTGATTGGTTTGAATTTAAGGTAGAAATATCTACTTATTAATAGCCTCTCACTCCAGGCATCAAAATTAATTTCATCCTTAAATTTAATTCTTTTTCAGTAGGTATTATTTTTGCATGAATTTCATGTATTCCATCCATGAATCCATTATTGAATGTTTCATCATCTACAAAGATGTTAATGTATAATTTATTGCATCCTTCTCCACTAATGTCGTCATGTGCTTGAAGTTCAAATTCTCCATTTGGGAATTTATTTATTAAATGGGGTTTTGTTTCGTTTAATAGTTTTATAAGACCTTTATTTTCTTTGATAAATTCGTGAATTTTTTTAGGATTTCTCATTTCATATAAATTATTCAATTCTTGAAATTCTTTTTCAAACTCAATGTCTGTAAGGTTCATTATATCAACTCTATTTTTTATTATATTTATTTTTTAGATATTCTAGAGATTCTAATCCTTTTTTCACATCTTCTTTTAGTCCTGGTAAAATTTTTTGAAAGTATTCACAATCTTTGCTTTTCCAATCATAATCTGCAAAGCCTCTTATTTCAATTAAGTTATACAAAATATCTCCAATGTATTTTTCTGTTATGTCTTTTGAATACCTTAAGGTATCGCATACTTTTGTATGGATGCCTAGTTTACTTTTAAGATATTCCTTTTTCCTAACTTCAACTAAATATTTCCTTGACTCCCCGAACAAAGCATAATAATCCCTGTTAATTGCAGATCTAATATGTGATTCATCTTCTTTTTGAGATAATTCTTCACCAACATCGTAAAATTCTTTAAAATCGTACATTGCTGTCACCATGTAAAATTGTATTCTTTAAGTAAAATTGCTTTAATAATGGAGTATTGCTTTTAAAACAAATTAATTCTACTTTATTTTTTAATTAAATAGTTTTATGGTTGAATTAATATAAATAACTTTCGTTATGAGTCTAAATAAATTTTACAAGGAAAAATAAATAATAAATAAAGAAAATAAGTTTTTAAACTTATTTTAAGTAGTTTTCAACGAGATTGCGTGTTTCGTTTAGAGACTCCATTGGGATTCCTTTTGGCATGGCTCCAAGCTCGCCGTCAACATCCTTGAGAATGCCATCACCCATTCCCAAAAACATTCCTTCACTTACAATGTCGCTGAATGCCTGTGGCGGAAGTAGGGATACGCCAACTTTATTGTCATCTTTAACATTCAAATCATTTGTCACGACGGTAATTGCACGTTTTCCGAGATTAACATTACAAATTAGGAGCTTATCGTTTTTAGGATGTTTTGTCACACTCATTACCTCTCCAACTTTAATGTCAATTCCCATTATTGGATCATTGATTGGACCTAATGCGAGACGGTCTTGCAATCCGATTATTGTATCGAGGAAAAATCTCACTTTGGCAATGTTTTCTTGGGTTTTTTCCCTGTCTTCTTTAGGAGCATTATTTAAAAATTTTTTATTCCAATCTTCCCCACCTAAACATTCAATTATTTCTAAAGCTTTTTCTTTTAAGGCAACAACATCTGGAGAGTTTACCAACTCATCCCCTTCAAGGTAAGAATAAGTTAATGATTGAAAATCACTGTTCATTTGCCTTCCTATTTCAATTGCTTGTTTTTTATTCCAGCTTCCTCTAAATCCTGCTGTTGGAATGAGATTCAGGTAGTTTTCTCTAGCTTTACTTGCCACTAAAATTCTGTAATCTTTTGTTGTATCCCACATTTCAAGTCTCCTTAATAATCTAAATTATATTTTTTTACTTTATAATTTATTAAATTTTTTCCTATTTTTTGAAAATAAGCTAATTTTTAACTCTAAAAAACATAAACTATTTATATTAACAATAAAATAAACTTATACATATTTATTTAACTATTATTTATGTTGTGGTGAAAATGGTAGAAGTTTCAAAATTACGCAGTTTAGATATTTATACCAACACTGGTCATTATGTTGGTCGTGTAGAAGATGTCGTTCTTAATATCAGATTAGGAACTATTTCAAAATTACAAGTAAGGGCTATTGAACATGAGAGGAAACCTGCGGGAGTGATTAATTCATTTTTAGGAAGTATTCGTGGCGAAATGCCTGAAGAAAATGATATGAGATCTTTCCAAAGTGATTTATTAACAGTTGACTTTGATAAAGTTCAAGCTATTGGGGATATTATGTTGATTAACCCTAGGGATATGAGAAAAGTAAATCCTGAACCACAAATCCCTGAATCCGTAGCCCCAACCGAATCTGAAACTAAACCACAAGGCGAAACTCAAATCCAATTTGAATAAGAAAGATTATAATTAATCTTTCACCAATTCTTTTTTTATAACTTTTTTTTAGTGTGATACTATGAAAGTAGGTATTATAGGCTGTGGAGCTATTGCTAACATTATAACAACAAGCATAGTTCCTGAAGATAATTGTATTGATATTGAATACTTTTTCGATAAGGATATTGAAAGGGCTGAAAATTTGGCAAGTCTTGCAGGCGGTGTGGCTGCACTTGACTTTGATGATATGGTGGACAGTGTCGATTTGGTTTTAGAATGTGCATCACCGGCATCAGTTAAAGAATATGCTCCAAAAGTCCTTGAAAAAGGTGTTGACATGGTTATCATGAGTATTGGGGCATTGATGGATGATGAATTTTATTTGGAAATTGAAAAAATAGCCAAAGAACACAATGCTAAAGTTCATTTGCCATCAGGTGCTATTGTAGGTCTTGATGGAATTAAGGCAGTTGCCAAATTTGGTCTTAAAGAAGTAAGTTTGGTTACTCGCAAGTCTCCAAAATCTCTTGGTAAGGAAATTGATGTTGAAGAAGTATTATTTGAAGGAAAAGCATCTGATGCGGTAAAAGAATTCCCATTAAACATCAATGTTGCAGCAACAATAAGCATTGCCTGCCACAAGGATATTGATGTGAAAATAATAGTTGATCCTAAAGTTGACAGAAATGTTCATGAAATAACCGCAAAAGGTGACTTTGGTGAGTTTAAAACAATCACAATGAATTATCCTTGTTCTGCTAATCCAAAAACAAGTATGTTGGCTGCACTTTCAGCCATTAGATTGCTTAAAAGTTTTAATGAAACTATTAGTGTGGGAATGTAATGAAGGATTATGAAGTTTATTCATCTTTAAAAATTCCTAAAAACTCTAAAATTATTGTTCGTTTAGACGGTAGAAGCTTTCACTCATTGGCTAGCGATTTGAATCTAGAAAAGCCCTATGATGAAAATTTTTATCAGGTAATGTCAAAAGTATGTGAAGATTTGTTTGAAGAATTTTCACCACTTTTTGTTTATGCATTTTCAGATGAAATAAGCTTGCTTTTAGAAAATGTCCCATTTGATGGTCGTGTTGAAAAAATCAATTCAGTAATTGCCAGTTTTGCAGCCAGCTCTTTTGTGATGCATTACAACACTCAATTTAAAAAGCCTCCGGCCTTTGATTCAAGAATAATTCCTGTTTCTGATGACGACATTTTAAAATATTTTAAGTGGAGACAGGATGAGTCCTGGAGAAACTGCGTTAACTCACATGGCATTTCATACCTAAAATCCAAGTATTCAAATTCTGAAGCAAATGATAAAATAAATGGCATGAGCCAAAGTGATGTTCATGAATTATTGTTTAAAAACGGCATTAACTTGAATGATGTTGAGACTTATAAAAAGAGGGGAATCGGAATATACAGGAAAAATAAAAAAGTAGTCGGTTTTAATAAAAAGGAAAATAGAAATCAGACATCCTATAGAAGTTATGTTTACACAGATTGGCAACTTCCAATATTCAGCGAAGAATTCTTTAGAGAAATTGAGGTGATTAAATGAGTTTTATTTCAAAAATATTCGGCAATAATGATGAGGAATTCTCTGAAGTTAGAATTGATAGGGAAGTTCTGGAATCTGTAATCTATTATTCTAAAAAGGCTTATCCTAATGAATTCTTAGCGTTTTTTGATGGGCAGATAAAGGATAAGGTTCTCTACATCACCAGTTTGATATTTGTTCCGGGAGAAACTTCTGAAACCGGAGCGGTCGTTCGCACTGATATGGTTCCAATCAACACCAAATATTTTGGATCCGTTCATTCACACCCTGGCCCAAGTGCAAGGCCTTCAGATGCGGATTTGATTACCTTTTCAAAAAACGGCTATTTCCACATGATTGTATGCCTCCCATATTCTATGGAGACATTTAAAGCTTATGACAGGCATGGTGAGCCTGCTGATTACAGCATTGGAGACTATAGCTATTTGGTGGATAATGATTCTAGCGAATTTTTCGATGAAGACGATGTTTTAACTGATAATGATGTGTTTAAACCGGGCTTTCTTGATGAGGAAGATGATGAGTTTTTCCAAAATCTTGATGAAGAAAGGGCAGACTATTATGATGAATACGAAAAACTACATCAGATTGATGTAATTTCAAATAATCAGTTGCCAAATCATGTAATTAAGATAGAACTTAATCCTGATGGTAGTGTAAAAAGAATTTCCCGTGAATTTAAGAGATAAATCTGTTTTTCAGTTTAAAAAAAATAAAAAAAGAAAAAAAACAATTATGGTGAAATTGTTTTTTATAATTCTAATCCATTAGCTTCATAAACATTGTCTAAAGCTTGGATTTCTTTAATTACGTCTTTTGGAATTTCTTTATCTAAAGTTAGAACCATGATGGCTCTTCCGCCTTTTTCATCTCTTCCAACTTGCATAATTCCAATGTTTACATTGTGTTCGCCTAATTTTGTACCGATTTTTCCAATACTTCCAGGAACATCCTCATATTTTGCAATGAACATGTGTCCTTCAGGAATAACATCGACCCAATAATCATTTACTTTTAGAATTCTTGCTTCGTGCAATTGAGTTCCTTCAGCTGAGAAAACGTCATCTTCACTTTTTGCAATAACTTTAACTAAAGACTCATAGCCTTTTGCATTGCTTTTTCTGCCTTCGGTAATGCTGATTCCTCTGTCTTTGGCGACTAATGCGGCATTAACTGCATTGACAGGAGAGCTTAAGAAAGGATTTACGGCACCTTGGATAACAGTTCTTGTTAAGATTTCAAGGTTGTCAATTTCAGCGAGTTCACCACTGTAAATAATCTCAATTTCTTTAATTTTACCGTTAACTCCTTGGGAAATAAAACAGCCTAATTTTTCACATAATTCCATGTATGGAGATAACTCTTTGTAAGTCTTTCTATCAATACGAGGCATGTTCAATACGTTTTTAGGAGTGTTTCCTTTTGCAAGATCGATAATTTCATCTGCTACAATAATAGCAGCATCTCTTTGAGCTTCTTTTGTTGAAGCTGCGATGTGTGGAGTTAATACGATATTGTCAAGTTCGAATAATTTTGAATCTTCTGCAGGTGGTTCGTTTTCATATACATCAAGAGCAGCACCACCTATTTTATCATTAGCTAAAGCATCATATAATGCCTCTTCATCAATGACTCCTCCACGAGCACAATTAACAATGAATGCGGTGTCTTTCATCATTTCAAATTGTTCTGTGGAAATGGAGTGTTTGGTTTCCGGAGTAAGAGGCACATGGATTGTAATGAAATCTGCATTAACAAGTACGGTTTCTAAATCGGTTAATACAACTCCCATTTGTTTTGCAACTTCTTCCGGCAAGTATGGATCATATGCCATTGCGTCCATACCGAATGCTTGACATCTGTTGACAACTTGAGAACCGATTCTTCCCATTCCGATTACACCAAGGGTTTTATTTCTAAGTTCTACACCCATGAATTTTTTCTTTTCCCATTTGCCTTCTTTTACAGATTTGTCTGCAATGGAGATTTTACGAGCCATGGCTAAGATTAGCCCCATAGTATGTTCAGCTACAGTAACTGAAGTGGATTCCGGTGAGTTCACAACCATAATACCTTTTTCAGTTGCAGCATCGAGGTCAATGTTGTCTACTCCAACACCTGCTCTTGCAATAATCTGTAAATTATCTGCTTTTTCAATAATGTCGGCAGTTACTTTGGTACGACTCCTTACTATAATTCCGTCGTACTCGTGGATGGTATTTGCTAACTCTTCGGGAGTAATGCTGGTGTCAACAGTAACTTCAGCTACTTCCTTTAGGTTTTCAATACCTTGTTCATTAATAGCATCAGCAATAAGTACTTTCATTTTTTCACCATAATTTGTTAATTTAAAAAGAATATTTAATAATAAATATTACTTAAATTTATATCTTTTATAATATTTAAAATTTAAATAAATATTACAATTTTTTTAAATTTTAGTTAAAATTAAATATGATTTAAAATAAATTTAGTTTGAAGTTAACTTAAATAAAAGGTGATAATATGGTAAGTATGGAAGAATTTCCAATTTCAAGCGCAAATTTTATTTCAGGATACAAAATAGTCGAAAATAAAGGATTTGTTTACGGTTTAACCGTACGTGCGAGAGGTATTGGTGGAGATATTGGGGCCGGCCTCAAAGGACTTTTAGGCGGGGAAATCAAACAATATGTTTCAATGATGGAAGATTCAAGGGAAGAATCTATTCAACGCTGCATTGAACATGCAAAAGAATTAGGTGCAAATGCAATCATCTCCGTTAGAATGGACTCCGACAGCATTTCCCAAAACATGCAAGAAGTTTTAACTTACGGTACTGCAGTTGTAATTGAAAAAGAATAGTGATAAAATGTTTTTTGAGGATTTAGAATATAATGGCAAATCTATTCCGCAAACCATATTAGGTTACGGTCCGTTTATGGCGGAACTTTATTTTGGGCATAGATCCAGACTCTACCTGGATGATTTATATAATAATCCTCAAAATATTTCTGAAGTCATTATAGAATCATATAATCAGGGCGTAAGGGCAATCAATCTTGTCAATGACGATAATCTGCTTAAGGCATATGACATTGCAGTTTCTGAAGGTTGTGAGATGAAAGTGATTGCAACCATCGGTAAAAGCGACGTCGATTATTTAAATCCTAATTATGAAGTTGCAAAAGAAGTGGATTGGGATGAGGACATTGATTTATTCAGCCAATATGACTGTCCTTTAATGCTTGTCGATGAGTTCATAACCGATGGCTATGATTGGGGATTGACATCAAAAATTTTGAATAGGATTAATGATGCAGGGTCCCTGTCAGGTCTTGTTACTGCATTTCCGATGAGAACAACTGAACTGATTCCTCAACATTTGGATATGGATTTATTTGATTTTTATATGATTCCTTATAATAGCCTTTCATATATGATGGACATTAGTGCGTTCAATGCTTCTCAAAGGCAGGAATTCATAGAAAAAGTAGTTAGATTAAATAAAAAAATAATTGCCACTAGAATTCTTGCAGCAGGAGTTTTAAAACCACAAGAGGCATTTACTTTTTATAAAAATGTTGATTTTGTAGATGCAATCTGCATGGGCGTTGCCAGCGTCAGTGAAGCTAGTGAAGACTTTACAATCTTAAAAGAGTATTAAAGTTTGACAATTTCGTATTCTTCGAAAGGAACATGACCATCAGCTTCAAGGGATTGATTTAAGTCTGCTAATCCATTAATTAAATCTTTTATATTTTTATTAGATGGTTTTTTACCTGTGATCTGCAAGTATTGTCTAGGTGAAATTTCACAATATTCGCATTCAAAATTACAGCATCTGTCTTTTTCTTCGCAGCCGTATCCCTCTTGAGCTTCATCGGTTCCGATTACAATATCATCTAAGATTCTAGAAACTCTTTCGTCAGATGCAAACATAGCAATTTTTTGGGTTTTGCCGCAAATTCCGATAGCTCTTTGTCCTTTAAAGTTACAAACCCATTTGATTGGATAATTTTCCATGTCTGTAATTTGCAAGTTTTCCATAATACCACACTAATTTTCCTTTCTCTCTTTAATCATTTTCAATAATTCTTTCGAATTTTCAAATTCCTTTAGCTCCCATGATTTTATAACAGGGATTGTGCCAATTGACTCTTTAATCTTATCGTTATTAATTATAAAAACAGGTTCTGATGTTGTTACCATTGACAAATCTTTAAGAGGTATTGCCATTCTTTTCAATGTTTTTTCAGTTCTATTCTTTTCAACATTTGCCATTAATGGAGCATGTTTATCTGAACTTTTCATTTTAGCAACAGCATCAAACGGACTCTTATTTGTGGATAAAACGCCATATCCTAACTTTGATAAATCGTTAACGTCATCAGTATACTCAACATTCTCTTTTTGAGGCTGTTTTAGTAAATCAATGTCTAATGTCACTTTTGTATTCAGGATTTCTTCTAAAATCATTGCGGTTTCAGTATTTGCACGAACGATTCCATTTTCATATTTGTACATTGTAGCACGGGAAACATGTGCAAGATTCGCCAAATCTTTCAGGGACATTGAATATTCTTCCCGGTACTGTTTTATGACATTTCCATCAATTTTAACAAAGTATCCTCCACGATCCGCTAAAATTTCAGGATATTCATTGTATAAAATCATGTTCTTTAAAGTATCAAAGCCAATTGTTGGAATATCATATCTTTCATAGATTACTCCTTCTTCTAAAATACCATTTCTTGATCGTTCTCCAATTATTATTGGAGATGCTAAGAAAATATTAGCTAATTGCTTCATTTCACGAGCATTTTGCTCATTAATGCTGTCAATGTTTAAGAATGTCTTTAGAAGTAAAATTAATAAGTTTTTTCTAGCTACAATATCAAATGAACCTTGGTCATAAATGTCTGAAGTTTTAAAACCTTGTGATGTTAATAAACTTTCAATATTTTGCAGCAGTTGGCTTCGAGTTAACATATTAAATACCTCTCTGTTAACTATATATTCTTTTAACTTAAATATATTTTAATAATTAAAGGTGATTAAGATTAAGTATTTGCATATTGGAATAGACGATACGGATTCTCCTGATGGGATGTGTACAACTTTTTTAGCCAGTCAGATTATTAATAAATTCGAAGATAATGGAATTGAATTGGTTGATTATCCTAGATTGATTAGACTAAATCCATTTGCCCGTTTTAAGACTCGAGGCAATGGAGGAGTTAGTTTAAAAATCCTAAATGATGATAAAGCCAGTTTGGCTCGTGAAATAGTTCTTGAGGAAGTTGAAAAATTGTCCATGTTTGACTGTGATAACACTAATCCTGGCGTAATTTTCTATGAGGGCGAAATTACAAAAGAGATGGAAAATTATGCATTTAGGGCAATTTATGAATTTATTACAATTGAAGAGGCTGAAGAATTTGGAAAATCTGTTGGATGTGAAATCCACAAGTTCAAAAAAGGAAGGGGAATAATCGGATCTATTGCAGCTATTAGCTTGCCTTTAACTGACTTTACTTATGAATTGCTTGCTTATAGGGCAAGTGAAAATTATGGAACTAAAAGACAGATTGATTATGAATCAGTTTATAGAATGGATAAAGAGACTTTCCCAGATACTTTTGAAAACATAGATTATTCTGAAGATTATATTGCAATTGAGCCTAAGACTCCATGCCCTGTTTTATATGGGATTAGGTCAAATACTGTTGAGGCACTAGAAAAAGCAAAAGATATTGTTAAAGTGTCTGAACCCATTGCGGATTCCTGTATTTTTAAGACAAATCAGCACACAGATATGCACATTCAAAAGGCTTCAAACATCAGTGCTATGCAACAATTTGGATGTTATGAGATAGTAGGCGAGGTTAAAAATAAACCTACAATAATTGATGGGGGGCACATGTTCTTTTATATCTTTGATGAGTCCGGTGAGATTGAATGTGGAGCATATGAGCCGACTAAAAACTTCAGAAAAGTGGTTTCCAACTTGCGTCCCGGCGATATCATTAGAGTCTTCGGGGGAATTGGGGAGCAGAATACTTTCAACATCGAGAAGTTTCAGGTTATAAAGTTAAATGATGTTGATTATATGAATCCAATCTGTGAATGTGGAAAGAGAATGACTTCTGCAGGTAAAAATAAAGGATTTAAATGTAAGAAATGTGGAAACAGGATAGAATCAAACGAAAAAGTCCCTGTCAAAATCAGCCGTAATCTAAAGAATAATCAGTTTTATGAAACTCCGGTTTCTGCAAGAAGACACCTTTCAAAGCCACTTTGTCGCATGAATATTCGTGATGATTTCGCCTAAAATTTTCTCATTTTGTGAATAGTAATACTATATTTTATTCTTATTTAGTGAATTTTTTAAAATTAAATGCTATTAATTTAAATATTATGTTTTAAGTAACTATTAGTATATACTGAAATTTCAGAAAATTTTTTAAAACTACATGGGGTTTGTTATTATTCCAACGAAGGGCGATGATGGACAAGTAGAGCATATTTATAGGGAAAAAACGGATAAGCGTATTTTAAAGCGAAACCCTTGGAGAGATTATAGATTACATGTTACTGTACTTATTTTAGTTGTCATCGCTGAATTAATAGGAACTATTAAAATCCCGCTCGCCAAAGATGTTGCAATCACCATAATGCCCCTGATTTATACTATTATTCTAGGACTTGCTTTTTATTTGGCCAAACCGATTACATGGATTAAGAGAAAGCAGGCTCGTATCGCTGAAGGTGCAATGATGCTTTTTATTGGTGTGTTAATTGCAAAATTGGCTGTTTCCAGCGGTCAATCAATCAATCTTATTTTTGATATGGGGCCGGCATTAATCTTACAGGAATTAGGGCATTTAGCAACCATTTTAGTTCTTCCGATTGCACTTCTTTTAGGATTTAAGAAAGAATCTATTGGTATGACAAACTCTATTGGAAGGGAGCCTAACGTTGCTGTTGTTGTTGATAAATATGGTTTCAATTCTCCTGAATCAAGAGGAGTATTTGCGATATTCATCATTGGTACTGTAATAGGTACAATATTTATTAGTTTTTTAGTTACTTTTTCACTGTCATTCATACCGCTTCACCCTTATGCTTATGCAATGGCAAGTGGTGTTGGTAGTGCGAGTATGAATGCAGCAGCTATTGGTCCGACATTAGCAGCATTCCCTGGCCTGGAAACCCAAGTTGAAGCATTTGCAGGATTTAGTAATTTGCTTTCATTCTGTGTTGGAATTTATATTGTCATGTTTATAGCACTTCCATTAACTGAAAAAATGTATGATTGGTTAGAACCTAAAATTGGAAGAGATTCAATAATGCCTAAAGAGGAGGATGAATAATGTCTGATTTAATTGATGGATCTGAAAATGTTTCTGTTCATGGTATCTTTAATTGGATTTTATTATTGGTTATATTTTCAATTATTACAGTGATAGGTAACTATTTGGGATACAAACATCCGATGACAGATTCATTAGTGGGCATGGCGATATTGTCCGGTATTACTCTTATTGGAGTATGGATGGAAAGATATCTGCCATTTGATGTTTCTTCAATTCTTTATATAAGTATAATGGGTATTATATTAGCTTTTCCTGGAATGCCTACCTCTGAATTTGTATTGCATTATGTTTCCCAGATAGAACTTTTATCAATTGTTACAGTATTTCTAGCTTATGTGGGTATTGGTATGGGTAAAAGTTGGGATGAATTTAAGGCTCTTGGTTGGAGAGCGATTGTCATAACTGTTTTAGTTATTGCAGCAACTTATTATGGTGCTGCTATTGTTGCTCATATTGTGCTTGTTTTAACCGGCGTTCCAGCAGTTTAGGTTCAATGTAAAAATTGTTTTATACCGTAACTTAATAATTTTAATAGTACTTTCTACATATAGTATTGTAGGTGTTTTATGTTTTTGCAAAATATTTCTAAATTTATTTCAAACTATCGCTATGAACAGGCTACTGTACAATCACTCAATACAGTTAAGGCCGCTTTTTTAGATTTTTTTGGAGTTACCTATCGTGGAATGGGTGAAGAGGCTTCAAAAATCGCCCTAAATACTGTTGAAGAAATATTTTCAGGAAACTTTAATTCAAATTTACAAGCGTCCATTATTGGAACAGATATTAAAACAGATGTTTTGAGTGCTGCTTTTGTAAATAGTGTTGCGGCACATGTTTTAGAATTGGATGACGGCCATAGGGGTGCTCAAATCCATTTGGGAGCAGTCATATTCCCTACTGCATTAGCAATCTCAGAAGCTTATAATCTGACAGGAAAGGAATTTTTAGAGGGGGTTGTTGTAGGTTATGAGGTAGGGATATTGCTGGGCCAAATAGTAAATCCCGAACATAGAAACAAGGGTTTTCATACAACCGGGACTATAGGCACTTTTATTGCAGGCGCTGTTGCATCTAAACTATTGAAACTTGATGATGAACAAACCTTAAATGCATTGGGTTTGTGTGGAACCCAGGCGGCAGGTCTTCTGGAATCAGACCATGGCGGATCCATGGGTAAAGTATTGCATGCTGGAAAAGCATCTTATAATGGGATTTTATCAGCATTTTTAGCGAGAAACGGTTTTACTGGTAGCGGAACCATTTTTGAAGGTAATGAAGGATTTTTGAAGGCAATGGTTTTTGATGATGATGCTGAAATAGAAAATTTCTCGCTTGAAAATGTATTGAAAGGCATCGGTAAAGTTCGGGTTCGAGATATTTACTTTAAAAAATATCCATTCTGTAGGCATTTGCACTCCTCAATAGATACTGCATTAAAACTTAAGGCCAGCATTGGGGATGAATATGATCATATTCAAAATATAGCTGTTAAAACATATTCTGTTGCTGCAGAACATAATAATTATAATCCTAAAAACTTGGAAGAGCTTAAGCAAAGCCTTCCTTATGCTGTCGCCATTTCTCTGGTTGTTGGCGAAGTTAGTGTTGATGACATAAATCAATTGATTGAATATGGTCTTTTGGATAATTATTCCACTGTTGACAAGGTCAATAGCATTAAGAATTTGGCAAGGGGAATGATTTTGATATCAGATGATGATTTGAATAGGCTATATCCATCTAAACGACCATCAAATGTTATCATTAAATTGGACGATACTTTTAGAAATGGGATTTTCCAAAACATTACTCTGCTTCCAAAAGGAGATTTTGAAAATCCTCTGCAGCTTAGGGATTTGATAGATAAATTCAAAAGCTTAAATCCACTTTATAATGTTAAAAATTTAACTGTTATTGATTCTATTGAAGATTATACTATGAATTATGTTGTTCGTAAATTAAATGAGTAGATAATATGGAAAATACAAAAGCATTCCTTAAAGAAATAGGTATAAATGAAGTTTCAGATGATTATGAATCAACTAAACGTTTTAATGATGGAGGACAGTACCGTTTTGAAGTTCCGGGTATCCAGTCTCCCAAATCAATGAGCGCTCTTTTAAAAGAATCTGTAAAACAAAACGTTTTCATTCATCGCGTTACTCAAACTAAAGGAATAATGATGTTAACAGATGATGAAATCGAAAAAATGGTCGATTTGGCTAAAACATATAAGTGTGAGCTATTTTTAGCTGTTGGTCCTAGAGCAACATACGATACTTCAGCAACTGTCCATACTAAAGAGGGAAGTAGAATTGGTTATCGCTTAAGGGGTTACGATAATTTAGTTTATGCAATTGAGGACGTAAAAAGGGCTTGCAGGTTAGGCGTTCGCGGAATTCTATTATATGATGAAGGCCTACTTTGGGTTTTAAATAAAATGAGGGCCGAAGGCGAAATACCGGATAATGTTCACTTTAAGCTATCCGCTCATGCAGGCCATTCCAATCCCGCTTCGGCAAAACTATTGGAATCTCAAGGCCTTAATTCCTTAAATCCAGTAAGGGATTTGCAAATTCCGATGATTGCAGCAATTAGGGATGCATGTGATATGACTATAGATTTGCATACTGAAAATCCGAAATCCACCGGAGGATTCATAAGGCATTATGAAGTTCCAAAATTTATTAAAGTTGCAGCACCGGTTTATTTAAAAACTGGAGGATCTGTTGCGGCCAATCATAACTGGGACACTACAGAAAAAGAAGCTATAGCACGTGTAAAACAAGTTTTGCTTGTTAAAAGAATGATTGATGAGTATTGTCCCGATGCAATTGCTTCTCCAAATGAATCAGATGATTTGTCTATTCCTGAGTGATTTTATGGATATTATAGATGAAATCTCAAAAACCATTATAAAAGCATCAACTACTCTTTCTTGCGATAAGTTAAATGCCCTAAAAGGGGCTATTGAAATTGAAGACAATGCTAATGCAAAATGGGCATTGGAGCAAATTTTGGAAAATTATCATGTGGCTCAAAAGACTAAATTTCCTTTATGTGATGACACTGGAATTCCTCATGTCATTATTGAAATTGGAGAAAATAGAGAAATTTCAGGTGAACTCTTAAATCAAATTCATGAAGGCATCGCTTTAGGTTTAAATAATCTTCCAGCAAGACCTATGGCAGTAAAAGGAAGTGAAATTGAGCGAATTGAACAAAGCAAGGGTTTATATGAAAAGCCAGGAATGCTTCGCCCGGCATCTATTTTAATTGACAGTGCTAATGACGAATCTACATATCAGAGGGACATTGGTCCAGATACATTAAACATGCATTTTTTGCTTGAAGGCGGAGGGCCGGAAATAAGGGCGAAAACGTATAGGGTTTATCATAAAAGGTCTTTTGAAAATGTGATAGGCACTGCATGTGAATGGCTTGAGGAGTCCTTGAAAATGTTGGGATGCACCCCTTCAATTCCGGCTATCGGTATCGGAAGGACACATTTCGAGGCAACTTCGCTTCTTTTGAAATCGATTGCCTATGGGAATTTGGACTGTCAAAGCGAACATGAACAATTCATAACTGATAAATTAAATGAAACAGGCATCGGGCCTTTAGGATTGGGTGGAAGAACTACAGTATTGGGTGCTTATCTTAATATTGGAAACCAAAGGGCTAGCGGTGTCAGAATCGTTTCTGTAAGGCCTTCATGTTTTGTAGAGCCAAGAGTAGCAACGCTAAAATTGTAAATGTTTATATATTATTTAAGATTACTTTTAATTAACTAAACTAAAAGGTATTAAAAATGCAAGAAAATAATTTCAGAGTTAATCCGCATCGTTTAAAAACAGCCATTACAAGAGTTGAAACAGATAAGATTGTGACTAGAGGATATAATCAACGAGATTTGATAGAAAAAATCAGATACAGCGATATGATCTTTTTGCTTTTGAGAGGGAGATTGCCATCACCTAAAGAAGGAAAAATGTTCAACCAGGTGTTAGTGTCATTTTGTGACCATGGTGTTACACCGCCAAGTACTCAGACAGCACGTCTTGTAGCATCTTCCGGTTCTCCAATGAACTCGGCAGTTTCAGGAGCATTATTATCTTTTGGACATAAACATGCAGGAGCAATAGAAAAAACAATGGAATTATATCAATCAAAGATTAACTCTTTGTATATTACTGAGGATTCTGATATTGATAATAAGCAAATAGCTAGTTTGGCCATTGATATTTATAATGAATATGTCATAGGCAATAAAAAAATACCTGGTTTTGGCCATAGGTATCATAATGTTGATCCAAGGGCTGAAAAACTAATGGAGCTTGCTATAAAACAAGGTTTCATTGGCCCTCATATTAAGTTGGCATTGGCTGTTGAAGATTTAATCAATGAAAAAAAGCATATATGTCTTAATGTTGATGGGGCAAATGCAGCAATTCTATCCGATTTAGGATTTACCCCGGATTTAGGTTTGGGTGTATTTATAATTGGCAGAGTTCCGGGCATAATTGCCCATATTCATGAAGAAAACATGGAAGAAGATGAATTTAGAAAGTTCTGTGATTTGGATGACGTAATTTATAAAAGCGGGAGATAAAAATGGAATTTAAAGATGTAATCAATGAAAGGTACAGTGTTAGAGGATACTTGGATAAAGAGGTTGAAAAAGAAAAATTGGAATATGTCCTAAAGGCGGCCACATTAGCTCCAACAGGTGTTAATAATCAGCCTTTTAAAGTTTATGTTATTGACACTAAAAAACATAAAGATGAATTATCTGAAATCTATGCGGCCAATTGGTTTGTTGAAGCTCCTTATGTATTATGTGTTGTTGCTTTAAAAGATAAAGCATGGACAAGGCCGTGGGATATGAAAAACATTGCAGATATTGATGCAACAATCGTAATGGATCATATGATTCTTGCAGCTACCGATGTGGGTCTTGGAACATGTTATATTGGTGCATTCAAGAAAAATAAAGCTCAACAATTTTTAAACTTGGATGAAAACGAAGAAGCGGTATTGTTCACTCCTTTAGGATACGGAAATGCTGAACCTCGTGATACTCCAAGAAAAGAATTAGATGAATTTGTTGTGTACATGGATTAAAATGAAGCTTTTTATTTTGCCAGCAGATAATTCTAAGGAAATGGATCAAATTTCTGAAGAATTATCTTTAAAAAAGTTCAAACTCATTGATGAAGATAAAGATTTCATTTTGATGAGGAAAAGAAGAGTTGGTAATATTTTAATCCATGCGGTTTGTTTAGTTATAGCATTGGGTTATTTTGCCCCATTGCTCTTTGTAAATGTAATTTATTTCACCTATTCTTATCTGTGGGCTTCTCCGCATGTGCTCATTACAACAGAAAAAGTTGATGATGAAGGAAATCCTTTGGAGTTTGATAGTATGGATGAAGTTTTAAACAAGGCTACTGCTATTCTATAAGTTCATCTACACTATATTCTTCTATTTTTCTAATTACCAATGGAGTCTTTGCATTAATGTATTCTGATTCTTCGCCTATTTTTGCATCAATAAAGACTTTATCTACACTAGGTTCTGTAAATAAAGTCACAATATCGCTGATAAATTCATCATAATCTTTCTGTGCTTGTTCATCACTGAATCCTAGGCGCGGAAGCTCATCTGTCCAAATGTCCTCGCTTGGAGAGAATTTTTTATCAGCAAGTTTATCATTTTTTATTTCACCGTCTAAGATTAGTGAAAAATTTTTATTTAAGATTATCCAAACTGCTCTTTCCATATATACTCATTTCATAATATAATGATATAAATATTATGAAAAATAAATAAGAATTAGTGTTATTATGGCAAATGTTAAAATGTTTAAATTATTAGGGGCAGTATTGGCTTTAATGTTAATTGTTTGGGGTTTATCACCGATTTTTAGACATGAAGCTTTAACAAATGATGTGATGGCCACTGCAATCATATTGATACTAATAGGTATTGCCTATTTAATAATCCTGTATAACCCTAGTTGGACCAAGGCGGTTTTCTTTTTTGAAGGAATTGTCATTACTGTTTGCGGGTATATGTTATTAGATTATCCGTACAATTTAGAGCTTGTTATAGTGGGTCTTATTATTATTGCAATTGCTATTCTTGCTTATTTACAGAAATTGCCGGCTAATATTTTGAAATGGTTTTATAGATAAATAATTTATCTTTTATTCTTTTTTTTAATAATTTTTTTCATGTAAATTTAATCTTTTAAATACTTTTTTTTAATTTATTTTAAATTTAAGCTATTTTTACTAATATTAAATAGTAAAAGATATATATATTGCTCAACAAAAATAAATACACCATGGTGATTAATTATGGCAGAGATATCAGACGCAATCGCAATGATAAAAAAAGCCGAATCTGATGCTGAACAATTAATAGTTGATTCAAAAGCTCAATCAAAAGATTTGATTGCAGAGTCAAGATTAAAAGCTGAAGAATTTGTTTCTGAAGCTGTAATTGCAGCAGAAGAGGAAGCTCAAAAAACTGTTTTTGATGCAGAAGATAAAGCTAAAAAAGAAGCACAAACAATTGCCGAAAAGTCTAAAGGCGAAGTAAAAGCTTTAAAAGACAAATCTATGGTAAATGTTGACGAAGCTGCTTCTATTATTGTCAAAAATATTTTGTAGTGTGAGTTTATATGTTCAAGACAGCTAGAATGCGTAAAATTAGAATTGTTACACTGGACAAGTATGTAGCCCCTACAGTGGATGCTCTCCACGAATCAGGGCTTATACAAGTCAGTGATATTTCTGAAAGCATTCAGCAGGATCCTGAATTGGCGGAATTAGTTACTCCTTCAAAAGCCTCTCCTTACACTGGTAAATTATCTTCACTTCTAATGAAGACAAATGGTATATCTGAACTCTTAGGAAATTCTTTATCAGAAGGCCATGGGTTAAAAGACTTAGTAATGTCTTTTATAAGTCCAGACATGCCTGTTCAAAAAGAAGTAGAAAAATTGGATACTGAAGCTTTTATTGCAAAAGCCGAAGATACTTTAGCAGAAGTAGAGAGTAAAACAAGTGTGATTGAAGGAAAATTAGCCGCACTCGACACTGAAACAAGTGAACTACAGTCTAATAAAAGTTTGGCTAAACGTTTATCTAATTTTGACATGGATTTAGCTCTTTTAAAAGATTCAAAGTACACTTCTACTACTGTTGGTAGGATTAATGCTGAATCTTCTTCAGAAATCAAAAAAGAATTAAGTAACTTGACTGATGAATTAGAAATATTTACTGTTCCTATGGATGATGATGACGGAGAAATCATCGTTGTAGTAACATTAAAAGAATTTAGTGATGATGTTTATTCAACACTTCGTAAGTTTGACTTTGAGAGAATTGAAGTAGGTGATGTTGAAGGTACTCCTCAACATGTTATTTCAAGTGCTGATTCCAGATTATTAACCATTGATTCAGAACGCGAGTCCATTAAAAAAGATTTAAGGGCAGTTGCTGAAAAATATGATGATGATATATTAGCTCTCAAAGAACAATTGGAAAATGAAAAAGAAAAGAACGAAATCCTTTCATCCTTTGTTCAAACTAATGATGCTTACGTTCTTGAAGCATGGGTACCTGTTGAAGATACCGAAAAAGTTGAGCAATTAGTTGAAAAAAGTTCTGATGGACATTGTGCCTTTGAAACAATAGAGGTTGAAGGTACTGATGATGAAAATGTTCCTATTCTACAGAAAAACGGATGGTATGCAAAACCTTTCGAATACCTCGTAGATATGTACGCTCCAGTGCGTTATAATGCGATTGATCCAACAATATTTGTTGCGATTACTTTCCCATTCTTCTTCGGGTTCTGTTTAACCGATGCAGTATATGGTTTGGTTGTAGCGGCTATTGGTGTTGTATTATTGAAAGGTCTTGGAAAAGTTAAAGAATCAATGCATTCATTCGGTTGGATTTTAATCTGGTCCGGTCTTTGGGCCGTTGTACTGGGTTTGATAACCAATGGGTTTATTGGGGACTTCCCAGAAAGAATAGCCGGTTTCCGTTTGCCAACCGTATTTGCTCCAGTTGAAGCATTTAAACATCCTGAAACCATTTTAATAATAGCTATTGCTGTTGGTTTAATCTATGTAAATATCGGATTTATATTAGGTGCTATTAACAACTTAAGATACGGAAGGACTAAAGAAGCTTTAGGTTCTCAAATTTGTTGGTTTGTATTTGAAGCAGGATTAATTTTCCTTGTATTAGGATTCATGATGCCAGCAATCGGCATGATTGGTATGGCATTAGGTGCAATTTTAATAATTGCAGCTATTGGAATATTAATTTGGGCTAATGGTGCATTCGGATTAATGGATATCTTCGGATTCTTGGGAGATGTTTTATCCTTTGCTCGTCTTTTAGCATTATGTTTAGCTACAGGCGGTATTGCTATGACTGTAAACATCTTAGCACAAATGCTTGATCAAATGGTTCCATTTGCAGGAATTGTACTTGCAGTAATCGTATTCATATTTGGTCATATTGCAAACTTCGCTTTCCAAGTATTAGGTGCATTTATTAACGCTTTACGTCTTAACTATGTAGAGTTCTTCGCACAATTCTTTGAAGAAGGTAAAGGTAAATTCGATGCTTTCAAAGCAAAAAGGACATTTACAAAAGTTAAAAATTAAAAATTTTTCATTTATATATTAAATAAAAAAATTTAAAAAAATCAATATTATTTCAAAGGTGAATAAATATGGTAGAAATTGCTTTAGGTACTGCTTTAGCAGCTATTGGTGCTGGAGTAGCAATTGGTTTTGCCGGTTTAGGTTCCGGTTTAGGGCAAGGTATGGCAGCTGCTGGTTCTGTAGGTGCAGTTGCAGAAGACAATGACATGTTTGCAAGAGGTATTATTTTCTCTGCATTGCCAGAAACTCAGGCTATTTATGGGTTCTTGGTTGCAATCTTATTATTAGTATTCTCAGGATTATTAGGTGGAGGACAAGGATTACCTACCGAAGCAGGTATTGTTGCTATTGGTGTAGGTGCATCCATTGGTTTCGCTGGTTTAGGTTCCGGTATGGGACAAGGTATGGCAGCAGCATCCTCTGTCGGTGCTATTGTAGAAGACAATGATATGTTTGCTCGTGGTATTATTTTCTCTGCATTACCAGAGACACAAGCTATTTACGGTTTCTTG
>NZ_JBGUWC010000171.1:0-28636 GCF_045220775.1 Methanobrevibacter sp. | reverse complement strand
ATACCTGGTGAATTTAGGGTTACTGCTGTTGTAAACGATACCAAATACGTATCTGAAAGCATTACCAACACTATTACTGTAAACACTGAAGAAACTTACAATATCACTGCCAATGATATTAACATGACCTACAAAGACGGTACAGCTTACGAAGTCCAATTAGTGAACTCCGAAGGCCAAGCAGTTGCTTTACGCGGTCAAATCATTAAAATAACAGCCAATGGAATTAGTTACAATGTAAAAACAGATACAAACGGTATTGCAAAACTAACAATCAACTATGCACCTGGAACCTACGAATTAAAAGCAGAATACAACGGCGTTGAAATAACCAACACAGCTATTGTAAACAATGCATAAAAAACAAAAACATTTCAAAAATGGGTTTATTAAAAAATAAACCCTCACTTTTTTTATTTTTTTTCATAATTTCTAATTTAACTTGTCTAAATCATACCATTAATTCAACTCATTGAACTACCCAAATTGTAGAATTTGAGGATTCTTACTTCACGGACTGTATGCTCTTTTGAGCATAGGATTACCGTGCTATCCCCCTTGTCCCGAAAGTTCAGAGATTCATAGTTTAATGTATTTTTTAACTTGGTTTTTCGTTGAAAAAACATGAATTAAACTTTTTATTGTCATTTGTTATTATTTATTTGATCATATTAGAGAGCACTTGAAAAGTACTAGTGCTCCACTTTTGTGCAATTCATCTTGAAGTCAAGGCATTCTTGCACTCTCAAGATAAGCGAGATTCATGATAAAACATTAAACATGAATTAAAGTATATTGTCTCAAGAAACTATTAAAATAAAAAAGGGAAGAATTAAATATTTTGAAGTTATGAAACAATGCAAAAAAATAGTTATAAGACTCTGAAACTCTGACATTTAACAAGCAACAATAATCACATACTCCTACACATTAGGTGACAGATTGAAAAAAGGGATTATTATGCACTAAATATCGAATAGATTCATATGGAATCATTAGATATTAATTATTCAATATCATAGCACAATTATTAGGCGATTCCTGTTTTAATGCATGTGGAAAAATTCATTTAATTATCTAATGGAAAATAATGCATGATTATGATACAAAAAAATAAATAATGATTAAAAATAATCATTTTTTAATTTTAATTGTGTTTTTTATGCTTGATTTTCCATAAGTTGTAGTAATACCATATTTTCCAACTTTTAAATTTTTAAGACTGACAGTTGCAATTCCTTTTTTATTAGTTTTTGCAGTGTATTTTTTGCCCTTAAATTTAAAAGTTAATTTTTTACCAGCGACAGCCTTGCCTTTGTTGTTTACTAATTTTACACTAAATTTGGTTATTTTTGATTTCTTTTTGGATAAGTTTTTAGCAATCAAAAGAGGTTTGACTGTAATCTTTTTTGATATTGTTAATCCGTTGCATGTTGCTTTAATTGTGAATGTCCCTACCTTAACGTTCTTAGTGTCCAATTCTATATAACCATCAGCATTTGTTCTGAGAGATTGGGTATTCTTATTAAATGTAAATGTGATTTTTGCACCGCTAACTGCTTTTCCATCTCCATCCTTAAGATAAATTCTATATTTTTGATTTCCAGTGAAATATTTAGTCAAATCACTGGCTACAAGCTTATAGGACTTAACCACCAAGGTATTGCGTGTAATATTGTTGTTTACTGATTCATCATAAGTTGAAGTGGTTATTGATGGAGATAAATTGATTTTACCCGCTTTTAATACTGTAAAAGTAATAGCTACATTCTGACTGCCAACAGGAACGCTACCTAAATTCCAAACCAGTTTCCTAGTATTTGAATCATAACCAATAGTGCCTTGTGTAGCAGTTGCTTTAACATATTTCAATGAATCCGGTACATCATATAGAACTTTGACATCACTAGCGCTATCCGGGCCATTGTTATTGACGAAATAATTCAATTCAAACGTATTTCCTACAGTGAAAATGCCATCTTTTGAATGGGTGACTGCATTCATAGTCATGTAAATTTCAGATTGAGGAACATACAATGAAGCAGAATCCGTGAAATTTTCTCCGAATTCGTTCTGATATCTTGCCTGATAAAAATAGGATCCTCCAGTTTCATTTATGACATACTCAAGCATTGCATCCCCATTTTCATCAGTGAAATTATAACCTACAAAATTACCATTAACATAAAAATCTATTTTTTTGTTAATGTTTGCATCATATAACCCAGGACATACCAAATTAGCTTTCAATATGATTTTTTCTTTATTATTTCCCCTAACATCATGAACTGTTACACTGGATGTATTGATATTTGACATTACGTTAAGCATTCCCAAGGATTGTGATTCAAGATACCTATAATCTCCAACGAATTTCACAATTACTTTGTAGTTTTTAACTTCTTTTGGAGTAAATGAAATAGTTGCAACGCCACCCTTAGTGGTGCTGGCAGAGTAGCTATTTCCATCGATTATAAACTCTACAGGCTTATCTGAAATAGGATTGGAATTAGTATCAATTAAATTAGCAAAAAGATTTGTGGACTTGTTAACGACAGTTGTCACATTTTCTAAAACAATTGTTGATTCTTTTGGAATATTATTCAATATTAATTTCATTTCAGCTTTACCTTGCAATTCTTTTACATCACAAGCAGTTGCAGTAATCCAGTATTCCCCATTTGGAGAATTTGAAGTGTCCCATGAAACAGACCATCCGTCGGAAGGGTTTGAGTCTTGCTTATCAAAATATTTGGTGTGTGATTCCATATGTTCCGCAGTAACATTAACATATTTCACTTCATTGTGCTCATGAACTGTAACGTTAAAATTAACATCCCCAGAAACTTCTTGAGCAGGCATGTAATCATCAATTGTCACAATTGGATTTTCCATCCCCTCATGTGCTGAAACTGCACCTATTGAACAAATGAAACCTATGACAATAAACAATATTAATACAGTTTTTTTATTCATTTTATCACCATAATAACTAATCCTTACTTTTTAACAAGTATAGTCTTTTTAACAGTATCCTTTAAATAAGAAACTTGAATTGAATATTTTTTATTAACTTTAAGCTTTTTAACTACCTTTTTATTAATTGTTATCTTAGCAACACCTTTTTTATCTGTTTTAGCAGTGTATTTTTTACCATTGAATTTGAAAGTAACTTTTTTGCCCTTAATATATTTTCCATTAATCTTGCTCAAAGTCACTTTTACAGTTACTTTTTTAGCGGATTTTTTGATTTTATTAGTGTTTAATTTCAAAATAGATTTAACAGAGACTTTATTTGAAACTTTAACACCATCATAACTGGCAGTAATTACATAATTTTTTGGTTTGAGAGTAATCTTTAAAGAAGCCCAACCGGATTTATCCACATTAACTTTATAAGAGTTGCCACCTATTGTGAATGTGACATATCCGCTAGCCAAAGCTTCCTTATTTGGCCCCAAAACACGTACTTTATAACTAGAACCATCAGAATAACTCATTGAAACATCTTTATTGCCTGTTAATGATGCAAAATGCTTAACGTTAACCAAATCGCTGCCGGTCAGCGGCAAATAATTACTGTCACCATCATAAGTATAACTCAACAATGATTCTCCAAACGGCAAATCATCAACTTGGAATATGGCTTTTCCATCTTTTATCATAGCATAATAACTATTGGCGCCAATATCCGCAAAGATATATCCTTTTGCATCAGCAGGGAGATTAAATGTAATTACGGCAGTTTTACCAACATATAACATGTCATAAGTTATGCTTACTCTAAAGTCTGCTTTGGTTACTGAAACCTTAAATATTTTGGAATAATAATATCCTTCGATTCCACTGTAAGTAACATTAATTTCATGATTTCCAATTGTTAATCCGGATAAGGAAACATTTAATTGATCAAGTGTGAAATAATCATTATAATACTCATTTCCATCAATCAAGACAATTAAATCACCATGAGCATTATCTGAAAAAGTTAATGACATGTATTCATCATCGAATATTTTCACTACAGATGAATAATTTACATCCTGAATTACAATCGGAGTCCTGTTTACGATTAAATTCTCATTAAGCACAGATCCGACAATGTCATCATAGCCATCGAAAGACACCCTAATAGGATAATTGCCATTAATTATATTGAATTTGAAACAAGCATTGCCTTCACTATCAGTAGCATTCTCATAAGTGACCCCATTTACTGAAAAAGTAATCAATTTATCAGGTATTGGAGCATTATTGAATTTAGATAAATTAACTATGCAAACCAATCCCTCAGTTACATATTTGAGTTCGACAAACGCCAGCTTGCTTTTATAGACATTAGTCTGAATAGTGTAGTTTTTATAAACAGACTCATAATTTTTATTTGTGAATGACACAATGATTTCGTGAATGCCATAATCCAAATCATCTAAAAACAAACTAGCCCTACCATCAGCAGCGTTTAGAGTATAGTCTTTACCTGAAACTGATATTGTTACTGATTCGTTGATTGGCTTTGAAAAACTAATGTTGATTGTAAGATTTTCTCGCTTTTCATTGAAAACAACATCTAAACCTATACTGGCTTTGGAAACATTAACTGAAAGGTTCCTATCCAATACATCACCACATTTCAAATTGATTTCATATTGGCCGATATCCAATAAAAATGGGAGCTCATAAGATTTATTGCCGCTGACACTGATTGCATATGAGATGCTATTCACTGTCAAATTCACAATATCGCTTAACAGATTATTTTCACTATCGATTAATGCAATGTTCATTATTAAATTATCCCCATATTGAATGTCCTTAATATTGACTATCATATTGGCATCAAAGAACTCCATATTGCATTCATCAAAGGAAGAATTATAACTTTCACTATTAAATCTGGCAGAAATCACACTCAATGACTTGTTCTTGAATATGTGAGTTATGTTTGCCATACCATTTGTAACATTAACAGTATAGTCAACTCCTTCAATAGTGAAAACCACTTCTCCACTATTTATTAAATTTCCATATTGGTCACATACTTTTGCCCTAATGTTGGCTGATTGAACACCCTTATCGGAAGCATCCAATTTGATAGTGGAATTCAAATTATTGAATATTGTAAATGCTTTAATACTGGCTATCTGAGATGAATATCTGTGATTAAAATCAGAGAATGAATAATTAAACAAATCAAACCAATTTTCACCATCTTTACTGAAATAAGAAATTCCGGTTGAGAAAGGAACCTTATTTATGTAGTTTGACTCGAGAATTGGAATATTAGCATATCCATCACAACTAATCTTAAACACGACTTTAAATATGTCTCCAGGATGAAGAGGAATCAAATCACCTAAATTAATGGTATAATAACCAGCAGGAGATCTGCCACTTTTTGTCAGTTCGAATACATCATTGACATAAATGGAAACATCCCAATTGGTGATTGCATTAAAATATGTGGAAACTGCAGCCAAATACTCATTGTCACTGGCTGTGAATATGTTTTCAAACCATATTGTATTTTCTCCAGTAATCAAGTAATCAGTTTTACCGGAAATATCGTATTGATAGTTCTTATCGTATCTCATTGTGTCATTTAGAATAAATGTATAAGACACTTCCTCTTTTCCAACTTGAGCAAACTTAGTATCATAATATGATACATAGAAGTATCCGTCATCTCCCCAGTCAGTTCCCCAACTGTTTTTGACTATGAATGCTCCATTTCCTTCAGGAATCCTATTGAAATTATATTTGGAATAAGTATCATTCCAACCGACAATGGTTACTGCATGATTTGAAGGCATTATTGTATCATAGTAATAATAGCTATCGCCCAAGAGATATAATGCGGAATAATAGATTCCAGTTGCAACAGCACCATACTTCAGGATAGCTTCCTTAATAGCATCATTATCCAAATAATTATCCCTTTTAAGATAAACGACATTTTGAATATGCAACAATGGATTCAGCAAAGTAGATAATGTGCTCATATCATCAAATGAATCTTCAGATTCCAAAACAGGACCTAACCATCCTGCAAGATAACCAATACCCATATCATCATAACCGCCTTCATTTACATCTATCTGCCATCCGTAGTCAGAAAAAGATGCCATTAAATTTTTCATGTTTTCTTCAGACAAATCATAAGTGGTATTTGTTGCCTTTAGAATACAGGATTCCAAAGCGGCCAGAACCGCAAAAGACCAGCAATTCCCACTATCTTGCTGATCCTTAATTGAAGTCACATAACCGTCATCGACAAGATTATAATAACTTGGCAGGATAATGTCATCTTGAGCAACATATTCAAAAACAGTATAATTTGAAGACTGCATTACCGGATTGATTGTGGACGTATTGAAAATATCATTATTAACTGATGCATGATTGTTTTCATAAGAATTCCCATTATTCTGATATTCCTTATTTGAAATAGAATAAAATGCCCCTGCACAGATTTTTGCAGAATTATTAATGAATTTGTTAGATATCAAAAGCAGGGAAGTAACATTATCCAAAAATAAAGCCCCACCATTATTTGCAGAATTATTAATGAAATCTGAAGCAGTTATTAAAGATGTTCCATACATCTGATAAATTACACCACCATCATATTTGGCAGTATTTCCAAATGCATATAACTTATTTATATCCAATTTAGCGTTTAATCCAGTTATGGCTGCACCAAAAGTAGATGAACAATTAATTATATCCAAATTCTCGGCAACCAAAGTTGATGACAATATATAAATTGCACCTCCACAATCTCCTGTTGAAAAGTCATTTTCAAATTTTGATTTTTTAATAGTGACTTTGTTAGCATTTACGGCAGAAATGGCTCCACCATAATTAAATGCATGATTGTTAATGAAAAAACAATTGTTTATTTCAAGAAAACCTTCATCAATGTAAATTGCACCGCCATATTCGGCAGTATTATTGATAAAATAGCAATTGGTTAATGTAATTGAATGGAATTCCTCATCATCTTCCCTGTAAGAAGTATAAATGCTCCCACCATAAGAATTGTCATATTCGTCAAGAGCATGACCAACACCATTCTTAAATATCACATTTTCAGCAGAGAAATCTCCTTGATTTTTAAATGTGGCACCAGATATTGTTAAATTCTTTAAAATCAAATTACTAGAAGATATTTCCAATTTATTGCATTTTATTATTGTATTATTAATATTTTGACCAATAATTGTTACATTATTCAAAGAACGGAACGATTTATAATTATATTCCCCATCAGTTAAATGTACAACACTGTCCTTTTCAATTTTAATGTTTTCAATACTATTATATGGATTGTCAATCGATCCGTTTCCGGATTCAGTATTTGATGCATTAACATAAATATCTGCAGCATAGATGGAATTATCTATATCTACCTCAACAACATTAGTTGTCTCATTATTTAATGCAAAGGCCGGCTGTATGAAAATTAAAATAGTGAAGATTATTAATAATGCCTTAATTTTATTAGATTCAAACATGATTTCACTCCAAAATAATAATGAAAACTTCTATTTTTTAATTTTAATTTTTTTAGTTAATTTTGTCTTTTTATAGGTTATGACAACCTTATATTTACCCACTTTGAGATTTTTAAGATAAACAGTAGCAATACCTTTTTTATTAGTTTTTGCTGAGTATTTTTTTCCATTGACTTTAAAAGTTACTGTTTTGCCTTTAAATGGTTTTTTACCTTTTACCACGGCAGTATATTTGATCTTTTTAGATTTTTTCTTGGACAAGTTCTTAGCGGATAGCACCTTTTTAACAGTGATTGTGTTTTTTACTCCAGCATCACCGCATTTAGCAGTAATTGTGTATTTTTTAGGAAGTTGATTTATTACTAATGAAGCAACACCATTTTTATCAGTGTAACGCTTATATGTTTTCCCATTTATTTTAAATACGACTAATTTGCCAGCACCGACAGCTTTTCCACCATCACCTAAAATTTTAACTTTATAAGCAGACCCATCTGTGTAGAATACTGTCATGTCCTTATTTTTAGTGATTTTTATATTCTCTGCTATGTTAACAGAGAAATTGCCGCTTATTCTATCATAATTATTGTCTCCAAGATACATCCAATAAATATTTTTCACACCATATCCTAAAGAGGATATGTCTAAGCTTGCAACGCCATTTTGGACATCTGCATAAAGGTTTTTACCACCTACATCAAATAAAACCCTGCCGGTAGCATCTTCTGGCAACTTAACGGTAACAACATTTGATTTGGATAAATCATGAGTGACAACATTATTGTCAAGGACATATTTTTCAATGAAAATTTCCTCATCCACTAGAAGGGAATTATACTTATCATCACCGTTATAAGAAATATTGACTTTGGTTTCGCCAATCGGCAATTTAGGAAGTGTGATTGATGCAGACCCATTGAGTATAGGCATGCTGTAAGTTTCGTTACCGATTTCAAGATAAAGTTCGCCATTTATATCTTCAGACAAATAAAAGTTAACTAAAACACCAGTTGAAGTGATATTATAGTGCATTTCTAATTTTGAATCATGTTTAACGGCTTGAATGGTTTTCTTATAATATTTATTAATGGAAAATGTTTCCAAACCTTCTTTTAGAGGAATATATTCGAATGTAGCTTCACTGTTTTTAATTATCAATGAAGAATTAGAAATCTGATTTAAACTAGTGGTAATATTCACTTCCCAATCCGGCAAAACATCACCTAACTCTTTAATAGTGCCGTTTTCATTTACTTTATTCAAAGTGATTTTATATACATTTGAAGAAGAGAGATAAGCAGAATCATTTCCTTCGATTTCCATTATAACATAATTGTCGGGGAATACTACATCACTAAGTTGATACTTTCCGATTAACTCTTTGAAAAATGGATTGTTGGATCCCCAATAGTTGTTATTTGAAGTAAAGTCACAAGGAATATCTTGGTATGGAACAGAGTACAATGCAGAACCAGCGATGCCTATATTATTATCAAAAATTGAATATTCAATATTGAAAGTGGCCAAATTATCCTCATCAACCATTTCAGTTTGAGGGATTAATATTGCCCCGCCTAATCCTGAAGCGTGAGTCCATACGTCCCATCTTGTTGCTTCATTTTCTTTGAAAATACAGTGGGATACCTGTAAGAAGCTACTTAAGTAATTGGCAATAGCTCCACCATCGCCCATAGCTGCTTTGTTTCTATAAAATGTATCATTAGTTAAGCTTAAGTTTCCTGCTTTAGAACATATTGCTCCACCCCAGGACAATATTGAAGCCTGGCCATAAGCGTCAGGAGAGGATTCTACCCAATTATATTCAAATACATCATTTGTACTTACAACATTTCCCAAATCAGGATTTTTAGTGTCATAGTATCCATAAACATAAATTGCTCCACCATTACGTCCTGCAAAATTATTTCTAAAGGTATTGTTATTGGATCTGAGGTTGCCCTGTGTGAAAATTGCTCCACCTTGGATTGTTACTGAATTGGAATCAAACAGGTTATTTTCAATTATCATTACATTTTGGGAATAATATCCTATAGCCCCACCATTCAAAGACCCGGTATTGTTAACGAATTTTGAATTATAAACCTCCAAATCTCCATTTGTTATCCTGATAACATTAGTCATTGCGGAGTTGGTATTTGCATCATTAACTATGGTATTATTTTCAAAATTGGAGTTGTTTACAGTAATGTTTGATTTATCAGATGATCCTACAATGAAACCGAATACTGTAGACACAGATGCCTTAACCCTACTGTAACTACCCACCAGACTCACGTTATTGAGTGATAACAATCCTGAATTATAGATAAGTCCTCCCTGAATCTGAACGGTAGTTGCCTTAGCAAGAATTCCATTGTTTGAAAAGTTTGTATTTTCCAATGCCAGATTACCTGAATTCTTAATTAACAACCCATAAACATATAATAGACCATTTCCTGAGCAATTTAAGATAGAATTTTCAAAATTAGTATTATTTACTTTAAATTCACCTTCGTTTACAATTGCTGCATTTAAAGTGCCTGCAGCAACCTGTTTTTGAGTTGTGAAAGTTACATTATCAAAAATAAGCTTTCCCAAATTGGTAATGCCTGAAGCGGTTGTTGGATTATAATTTAACAAAACCATATTTTTTAGGGTCAAACTTCCTTTCTTGTTAACATAGAATAATTTTGCCTCATCTGCACTATTGATTGTGAATCCTTTTCCATCAATAACAACATTTTTGTTAATTGAAATTCCATTTTTCAATTTAGAATCAGAACTTGAATTATATGCATAGCTTTTATTTAGTTCTATTATATTATTTTCATTGATTAAGTTGTTTAATGAGGTATAAGACCCAACTTCTTCATCAGTTCCCTGCGCATCTTCAAGCAGTACTCCATCATCTGTTTCTTCTTGAAGTTCATTTATAGTTGAGATTGCTTGCGATTCATTAAGCATGTCGTTTTCATCAATCGCCCATAGGGGTGATGAAAACACGATTAAAACAAAAAAAATCGCAACGATTAAAGAAATTCCTTTTTTAGATTTCCCCATTATTTTCACCGATTAGTATTAATTAAAGTTAAAAAATTATTATAATGATAATAATAGTATAATATATATTATTATGAATAAATAAACTTAACCTAAAATCACTTGAATTATTAAATAGTATTACTAAAATACTGTTTTAAGTAAAAAAAGTAATACTAATTATTTTTTTGATTAAAAAAAGCAAATTATTAATATTTTAAAAATCAAGATTTATAAATGTAATAATATTTTTTTAATTTTTATTGAATTATATATTACAAAACATAACAATTATGAATAAAGGAGGAACACAAATAATGAAGAATTTAAAACGAATATCATTTATATGCTTAATATTAATTGCTTCAATTATTTTAGTTTCAGCAGTCTCTGCAACAGAAGATACTACTGATTCAGAAAGCCTGAATGAAATAAATGATATGGAAACCTTGGAAATTGATAATTCTGATTCCATCTCCATTGATGAAAATGACGCTCTCAGCAGTGATAATCATAAGGAAGGTGAAGGATACATAGAATTTGACAAAGACTCTTATGAAATTGAAGAGCAAAAACAGGACACAAAAATAACCGGAACAGTATATTATTATGATGAAAATTTTGGAGAATATGATTCCTATTGGATAGACATAAATATTAATTGCAGTTATACTGACGGTAACGGCACACAAAGAAGTTATACCACAAAAGTAAGTAACGGCAACTTAATATTTGATTTGAATCAATGCGAAGGATTGGTTGCATCTGATTCCCCTTATAATTTGACTTTCCGTCCGGTTAATGACACCCTTTATGAAACATATGTCGGGGAAAATTATGATAAACCTCTTGTCGATTCATGGGTTACATTGACTGTGACCCCATCACAAAACGATCCCGGGGAAATTAATGAGGAAGAAGGCATTATTTATGTTGACCCCGATTCAGGAAAAGATGAAAATGGGTATGGATTGAAGAACAAACCATATAAAACCATCAAATATGCCGTTTCCCAAGCTGAAGACAATTATACAATCTATTTATATGAAGGAAGATATGATGAAAATTCCATTACCCTGAGAAAATCCTTATCAATAATCGGTGAAAACAGAAATGTAATAATCACCTCCTCTGTAACTAACAGGAAAATTTTTGATTCACCATATGATTCAAATGGAAACCATGTCAATTTAAGATTTGAAAATTTAACTTTTGATGGAATTAAATCCGGACAGTATAATGCAATTCTATACCTTAGAAACGAAGATAAAAATGAAATAATCAATTGCGTATTCGAAAACAACGATGGAGAACGTAATATCTGGTCCGCTTCAAGTGAAACCCTAATCGAAAACTGCGAATTCAGAAATTGCGGATACACTTCAGCAGGAAATATTATTTATTTAAGTGGAAAAGGCACTCAAAATATAACTAACGTAACATTCAAAGGAATTTCCAATAGTGGAAGCGGAGTTGTAACTTTAATCAATATAATGAATAGGCCAACCATAGCAAATATCAATAATATTACTATTAAAGATTCATATGGAATACTAAATGGAATTTCAGATGCCGGTTCCGGAAACTTGCCTAATTCAATTAACATTCAAAATGCAATATTTGAAAATAATGAATTCCGTAAAACAAGTAATAACCAAGGAGGATCCTTATTTTCAATAGCAAGTCATTCAGAACTTGAAATTTCAAATTCAACAATTATCAACAATGATATTTCACGAGGGGTTTTTGTTGGAGGAAATGGAACCAAAATAACTGCAAATTATAACTTAATCTGTGGCAATGGAGGGGACATTTTAGTTAGTACTGTATCATCTGCCCCTGTAACTGACTATGATATGAATTACAATTATTGGGGAAGTGAGAATCCCGATTTAGGAGATTTAGTAGTTGATGTTATCGCAACAAACGACAAATTTACTGAAATAAAAGTTATTGGAAGCAAACTTGATCCGACAATGAACATCAATGTTGCAAATGATACAATTTTTGAAGGAAGCGCCTTAACAATTGAAGTAATTTTAGATGAAACCGCTACAGGCAACATTACCATAATAGGTCTTGGAAATATCGAACCTCAACAACTTGAAAATGGTAAAACAACATTTACAATAGCTAATTTACTTCCTAATCAATACACAATTGTTTTAAATTATTCTGGTGATGATAATTACAATAACAAAACTAATGAAACAACAATTACTGTAAAAGAGAAATTAAATGCTACAATTAATGTAAATCCAGTTGAAATTTATGAAGGTGAAAATGCAACAATTACAATCACCTTAAATGAAGAGCTAACTGGTGACTTAACCATATCTAATAATAACACGACTATTTCAACAGTAATATTGCCTCAAAATAATGTAAATATAAGTATTGGTGATTTAACAGTGGGTAAACATACCATTACCATCATATATAGTGGTGATGCTAAATACAAGTCACTCACAACAACAACAATTGTAAATGTCCTTGAAAATGCCACAACTGGAAACATTACTGGAAACGAAACCGGCAATGCAACCGGGAATGAAACTGGAAACAACACAGGAAACATTACCGGGAACGAAACCGGCAATGCAACCGGGAATGAAACTGGAAACAACACAGGAAACATTACCGGGGGCGAAACCAACAATGAAACTGGAAAAACAACAAACCCAGTCACAGAAGATTCATTAAAAATAACCAAAAATGAAGAAAATAAAACACAAACAATCAGTATCGAATTACCGGATGATGCAACAGGTACTCTAACCGTGAATATTGATGGAATTGAATATACACAAACTCTTGTTAACGGTAAAGCTGCAGTAACTATTCGAGCATTAGTTTCAGGACTTCACAATATTGTCGTTACATATAGTGGAGATGACAAATACACTAGTATTTCTAAAAAAACTACTATTGGTGTTGCAGAACCTGCAAAAACAACAACCAAAAAAGTTGCTTCAAAAATAACTGCTAAAAATAAAACCTTTAAAGCTAAAACTAAAGTTAAAAAATACACAATAACATTAAAAGCTGGTAAAAAACTTATTAAAAATGTTAAAGTTACATTGAAAATCAATGGAAAAACCTATACTACAAAAACAAACTCTAAAGGAAAAGCAACCTTTAAAATTAAGAAATTAACTAAAAAAGGAAAATATACAGCAGTTATTAAATTCAAAGGAAACAAAACTTACAAAGCAACCAATAAGAAAGTTAGAATTACAATTAAAAAATAGAGTTTAATCCTCTATTTTTCTTTTTTTATTTTAAACAACTCCCTCATTAATAGAAATTAATGTAGTGAAAATAAATCTGAATACCCCCACACCAAATAATTTAAAAGATTCTATCGAAAAGACACTTATTTCTGATGAATATCTACATAAAAAAAGAATTAAAAAATAAATTGAATTATTTTTTAATTTTAATTGTATTTTTGATTTTTACACCACTATAACTTGAATAAATAGTATATTTACCCACTTTCAAGTTTTTTAAAGTTAATTTAGCAATACCCTTTTTATTTGTTTTAATTTTATAGGTATTGCCTTTAATCTTAAAGGTTACTTTTATTTTGCTTAATGCTTTTGTACCTTGTTTAACTTTAACTGAGAATATAATCTTTTTAGCTTTCTTTTTAGAAATGTTCTTAGCAGACAATGTTATTTTAGCTTTCTTTTTAGCTGTAGTGGTTGTTGATGCTACTTTTTTAACAACAAGATTATTGGAAACTTTAACACCCTTATATGATGTAGTAATGACATAATTGCCCGGTTGTAAACCAATCTTAATTGATGCATATCCCATTTGATCAGTTTCAGCATAATAAACATTACCTCCAGCAGAAAACTTGACAATTTCACCTGCACCATTACTGATTCTAACAGAAAATGCAGATCCATCATTATAATACATGGATATGTCTTTATTTTCAGTGATTACTTGTCCAATCTGAACAGTATTCTGTAAAGTTTCACCAGTAATCGGATTGAAAATTGATAGAATATATGTTTTACCTGGTTTTGCATCATTTAATTTCAAAGATACTTTTCCATAATCATTTGTCATGACTGAATAGACAACACCATCAACAGTTACATTAACATTGGTGTTAATCAATGGAGCTCCAAGTTTATTTAATAAAACTGCTTCAAAATTATCGCTGCTAAGCATATTTGAGCCTAAGATACTTGATTTGATTTCAATTGTATGCTTGTCATAGATATCAAAGTAGTTATCATTACCATAAAAACTAATCTTAATGTCATAAGCACCAATTCCTGGCAATTTGGTTGCAATTGTTGCCTTACCATCCCAATTGGTGATGCCGATATACTGATTTCCATTAATAATGAAATAGACTTGGCAATTCACAATAGGTCTTCCATTGACATCTCTTAAAAATATTGAATAATCAGTGTTCTTATCATAATACACAATCAAATCTTCTGCAATCATTTTTGTCTTATTGATTATTATATCAAAACCCGAATTAATCAAACTACCATAATAATTATCAATAAGCTGGCAATCCAAACTGTAGTTGCCATAAATCAAATCATCCAATTTTAATGATGCTTTCCCATCGATTAACTGAACTAATTGACTTTCCCCATTTATTGTAACATTTAAAGTTGAATTAATGCCATAAGGACTTTCAAAATTAATTGTAACATTATTCTTATCTTTAAGGATGTTTACATTAATATCCGCATCAATGATAGTGATATTAATGTTGTAATTTGAAAAGGCATTTTTATAGCTTGCATTAATATCAAATTCACCGCTATTATCAAAAACATGCCTGAAATAAGCAGTACCGTTTTCAATATTTGCAAAGTAATCTTCACCACCGATATTTAATGTCAAATTACCTGATTTAACAACATTGTTGAACTGATCATAGATAAAAGCCGTGATATTGGCCTTATTAAATTCATTTTCAACACTTAATGAAATGTAATGTTGAAGTTCATAGGCAAAGGTGAATGCCTTAATGGCAGCTACTTGAGAAATGTATTGATGGCCTTCATTTAAATAAGTGGTAAATGAATAATTGTATAGGTCAATCCACTCAATACCATCTTTACTGAAAAATGAAACCCCAGTTGTATTTACTTTTTTGCTTGCAAAAGAGTATTCTGAAATAGCAAATTCAGCACCTTTTTTACAATCTAGTTTAAACCTTACTTTGAATGTGTCATTAGGCTGCAAAGGAATATAATCGCCCAAATTAATAGTTGTATAACCTGGATTGCATGTTCCTTTCTTTGTTAGTTTTAACTCATTATTGACATAAATGAATAAAACAAAATCAGTGGTTTTTCTAAAGTATGTTGAAACACCGGCCAACATGTCATAGTCTGTTGCATTGAAAATGTTTTCAACCCAGATAGTATTTCTTCCGGATACGAAATAATCAGTTTTTCCAATTAGGTCATATTGGTAATTTTTCTCATATCTGGTGGAATCGTTGAATACAAAGGCATAAGATGCATCAGGAATCCCTACTTCTGCAAATACCTTATCATAATAGGATACATAGAAATATCCATTGTCTCCCCAGGTTGAATCCCAACTGTTTTTAACAATCCATGCACCGTCACCGTCCGGAGTGACCAGGAAGTTATCTCGGGAATATGAATCGTCCCATCCGACAATTGCAACACCATGATTTGCATAACCCGGCATGGAGTAATAGTATGCATTTGTATATTCATTGAAGGAATATGCTGAGAAGCAGATTCCAGTAGCGACAGCACCATATTTCATAATTGCTTCCTTTATCTCCCGATTATCCGTATAGCTATCACGTTTTAGATATACTATATTTTGGATATGAGTGATAGGATTTAAAAGCGGAGACAGCATGCTGTAATCGTCATATTTTTCAATATTCTCATAAACCGGACCGATCCAATTTACAAGATAACCTATTGCCATCTCATCATAACCGCCATTGTTGGTTTCGATTGTTGACCAGCCGTAATCGGAATATTTCTGCATGATATTCTTCATGTTTTCTTCGGACAGGTCCAAACTTTCACCGGAAGCCTTTAATATAGCTGATTCCAAAGCAGCAATGGAAGAAAATGCCCAGCAGTTTCCACCGCTTTGCTGGTCTTTGACAGGAGTGACCATGTTTAATTCACGTAAGTCATAGGATGTCGGTACAAATCCGTAATCAATATAATCTTTATAATAAAGTGTGTAGTTTCCTTCATTGATAGTTACCATGGTAACATTTGTTTCAAAGAAGTCGTTTTCGATTTTTGCATGATTGTCTTCAAAGATATTATAGAATACCTTGTCGATAGAATTCAGCATCGAATGAACCGCACCACCATAATCCGATGCAATATTGCTTATGAAATTATTGTTTTCAAGTTCGAAGAATTTCAAATCGTCTGCAAAGATTGCGCCTCCGTTTCTTGCATGGTTATTGATGAATGTTGATTCTATAAATGATATTGAGTTGTATAATGCATATACGGCACCACCTTCATATTTTGCAGTGTTGTTTTCTCCCAAGAAGTGAGTTAATGAAATTTTTGAATTCAGGGAGGTTATGGCTGCGCCAAAAGTGGCGGAAGCATTTGATATATTTAAATTTGAAGCCTTCAATTCAGAATTCAATAAATAGATTGCACCACCTGCATCATTGATTGAAAAGTCATTTTTGAAATTGCAATCAGATATTTCAATTAGACAACTGGATAAGGCTGCAATTGCACCGCCGTAATTATATGCATAATTATCATAAAAGCTAGATTTTTTAAGGACTATTCTACCACCTGTACTGTGAATTGCCCCACCATATTCTCCAGTATTATTTATCAAAGTACAACTTTCCAGATAAACTGATGGTGAGTTGGATTCTGATTTATAAGCCTTTATTGCACCACCAAATGAATTTGATGCTGAGTTAACAAGGTCAGTTGCATTAGAGTATGTTGGAATTGCAGAGGCATCTTTGATTATAGTGTTTTTGGCATAAAATGTTCCTCCCTCAACATCAATATTGAAACCTATCAATGTTACATTTTCAACCGTGAATGTTTTTCCAGGATTGACATATAATACACCAGTATTTTCCACTCCAGAATATCTAAAAATTGTTTTTTCCGGATTTTCACCGATTAGATTAACACCGTCCACAATTTTGGAATTGGAGAGATTATACTCACCATTGGCCAAGTAAATTGTAGATGATTGCTTTAATCTTGAGGCATTCATGCTGTTATAAGGATTACCCTGTGATCCGTTTCCATCAACTTCCGAAGAACTATTAAAATAATAATTTGCACCTTTTAAATTTGATTCATCTAATGAAATTGCTTTCAAATCATTTGTTTGTACAATTGAAGCATTCATCTCTCCTTGAGTATTATTCTCTTGCGCAAAAATTTGGGGCATTGTCGCAACAAGAATTATTGTCAAAAGCAACAGGAGAATGAATTTGTTTTTTATGTTTAACAAGTAACTCACCACATTAAATTAATTAATATTTATTATAGACATTAAATAGTTAAATAAGTATTTAATACTTTTTTTGAAAAATAAACGATTTAGTATTACTTTAGGCAAAATAACAATCAAAAGTATTACTTAAATTAAATTAAAAGACGATTATAATAAAAACAATTCCAAATATTGTCAAATTATTTAATTAAAAAATAATTTATATCAATTCATTATTTAAAATAATAAAAAAATCGCATTTATTCAACGTTTATTGATTTATGAAGTTTATATAAAGTCAATAAGGCAAATAAAACAAAAACTAAAAGATTATATAACTTATTACTTCAAATACTATCTTATAATAATCAAATACTAAAAATATTACTAAATTACTGGGGAAAAAATATGAAAACAAAACTATTTATTATATCTGCATTGATTGCTTTCATACTATTTTCAGGGTTTGTATTTGCAGAAGATACGGCCTCTGATGAAATGATAAATATGGAAATACCTGCAGAAGAATGCATCAATCTTGAAGATGTAAATGATGATACTTTAACTCAAAATGAAGAACCTATTTACAAAGCTAGCGGAGATGGGACATTTACTGAGTTAAACAACACAATTAAGGACAATAATGTAATAAATTTATCTAAAAATTACACAAGTACTAAAGTAGAAAGCCTCAAAACATTTAAAAATGGAATAACCATTGATAAAAACATTACAATAAATGGTAACAACTTCACTATTGACGGAGCAGGCGTGCTTACACTATTTACTATAAAAAGCAATAGCCGAGTAATTCTAAATGATGTAGTCCTCACAAACACATTTAAAGAGGATTCAACAATGATTACCAACCAAGGTGAGTTAATATTTAATAATGTTACTTTTACCTCAGATAGGAGCATTTCCAAAGCGGGCAGCGGTAATTTTAGAGACATTTATAATACTGGATCTTTAACAATAAATAACAGTAATTTTATCAACTCTAAATTTGAAATTACCGTAACGGATGCGACAAAGGTGCAAAATATAAATGTAAGAGGATTCATTGATAACGAAGGCGAATTAACAATAACAAATACCAATTTCAATAACAATTATTTCACCCCAACAAATGGAATTGGTAGAGTTCATGAAATCTCTACAATATTATTCAATAATGCATCCGACACTACTGTAACATTAAATAACATATCAGTTGTCAATAATACCGTTCAGTACAGTTCATCTGCACAAGAAGTATTTAGAGGATTTATAAGAAGCGAAAGTGGAAATTTGATTATAACAAATAGTTTATTTGAAAACAATACTGCATTATTCCCTAATAGTAACTCACAATGTTTAGGAATATTGTTAGCAAATGGAAATGATACATTAATCAACAATACCCTCTTTAAAACAAATGAATTTAAAGACTCAATAATTACAACCTCTGCAAATAATTTAGTAATAATGAGAAGCGTGTTTGATTCAAATTCCCTGGAAAGAAATATCATTCAAAACAAAGGATCAGGACAATTGAAGGTAACACACAACCTTTTCCTCAACAATGCCCTCCCTAGTTCCACCACTTCCAGACTAATTGACTCTTCCTCAAACAATTTGAATATTAGCGAAAATTACTGGGGAACAAACGAACCTAACTTTAAGGACATTTCTTCAACCAGAGACGCTTCAGATTACATCATATTAACCGTTGATGGACCTACTCAAATCTTCGAACAGGAAAATATCTACACAATAACATTAAACCAGCTCAATACTACTGAAAAACTTGAAGATAACGCTTTATACGATTATTATATTGAAATGAAATCGAATAATCTTGGAACAACAACACCTGTTGAGATTAAAAACGGAATTGGTTATTACACTTACATCCCAATAGATAACGGAGAGGACGTGCTCACTATTGGAGATATTAAACTTAAAGTAAATGTCACTAGAATCTTTTTAAGTGCTACTGTTGACATTATAACAGAGTATAAAGACACTGTATATGCAGGAACACAAAACCTGATTACTACAAAAATATTCGTGAACAAAGATTTTGGCGAATATGTAATTAAATTCTTTGCTGATGGCGTTGAAATAAATGAAACCGTTCAAAATTTAACAAGAAGTCCAAAAGAAATAAAATTCTTAGATAGCACCATCAGACCAATTGATGAAAGCACAATGGCCGGAGCAAACAATAAAAAAATAAACTATACGATTAATGTTTATAAAGAGGATGCTTTAATCGGCAATACAACTGTAATTCTGCCATTATTATACAACGGTTATTTCGGGAAAGATTGCGGTTATCCTATAAATGATGTTGGATTCGATTATGCCGCAGTGATTACTGGAGACATCATGATTCAATTGCAAGATGGTAATACATACATCGAGGCATCAACCACACAGAAAGAATATGAATGGAGAACAGTATTATCTCCAACATCCCAATTTACTCAAGGACTTTTATATATTCCATACAATTGGGATAAAACCACAACTGGGACTTATCCTGAATTCGATTTAATTTTCAACAATCAAAATATCAACAGCAAGATTGTTGGAAAATACCAAGACCAGTCAAACCTTGGAACATATGGAACATATCGTTATGGAGTTTTAATTTACAATATAACAGATTGCTTGCAGAATGGAAGAAACACTCTCAAACTTGAAAAGGAAAATGGATTGACCGCAGTCTATCCGCCTACACTAATTACAATGTACAATACAACAAATAGCGATACCCTAAAAACAATCTATATAAAAAATGGTGCGGACTTGCTTTACAATGAATATAATCTATTAAATAGACCTATACAAACAGATGCAACAATTGTAATCACAAATGTTGAAAACATAACAAAAGCAACATTATATGTCTTTGCAGCGGGTGCCGGCGTAGATGAAGCGGATTTAGAATTCAACAACAGAACCTATACAAACATCTGGGAAAATTCAACAGGTACAAATTATAATGGCATGTTTATAGCAGACGTGACAGATATTGCTGAAAAAACTAATAATGTAACATTCATATCAACTGGCGGAACAATCCTTGCATTGCAAAATATTTTAGTAACTGAACATCCAATAATCCGGGAAAAAACTTTAATAAACCTTTCAACTGAATATAAAAACACTGCATATGCCGGAACAAACAACACAATCACTGCGGACATCAAAATAAATGAAGAAGGCATCTATGACATTAGATTGTTGGCAAACGGAGAGGAAGTTGCAAACATTACACAAAACTTAACAAAAGAATGGATGAAACTTTTATTAACTGACCAAACCGTTCGCCCAATCGATGAAACCAGCGTATCCGGAGCAAATAATCAGCAAATAAACTATACCCTTGAAATTTGCCAGAATGGAAATCCTGTAGCGAATTCAAGCATTGTTGTCCCATTGCTTTACAACGGATATCTTGGAAAGGACTATGCATATCCGAATAGCAATTTGGAATTCAATTATCAGAATACAATTACTGGAGATATTATAATACAAATACAGGCAGATGATACATATCTTGGACTTTCAAATGAAAGCAGAATTGACAATTGGGAAATAATTTTACCTGAAAACTCAAATATCATCAATAGCTTTTTATACATCTCTTATAATTGGGATAAAACCACTTCCAGCGATTATCCGGATTTAACCCTAACATTCAATGGAAGAAATATTAAAGACAATCTCGTCGGAAGATATAAAGATCAATCCAATTTAGGAACAAGTGGAAAATATGGTTACGGATTGCTCATATATGATGTAAGTGATTTGCTATTTAACGGCCAGAACTCACTTACACTTAAAAAAGCGAGTGGTCTAACATCAATTTACCCATCCGCTTTAATTACAATCTATAACACTACTGAAAGCAATACTCTGAAAAATATCATTATCAGTAACAATGCAGATTTACTTTACAATTCATATAATGTTGCAAACAGGTCAGTGCAGCATAATAACTTAATAGAACTAGAGCCACTTGAAAAAACAACATTATATGTCTTTGCAGCAAGTGCAAACAATGGAGATGCAGATCTAAAAATAAATAACAATACATACTCCAATATCTGGAAAGACTATGAAAGCACTTCCCATAATGGAGTATTTGAAATTGATGTAACCGATATCATCGAAACAAACAATACCATCAATTTCATTGCAACCAGAGGCACAGTTCTTGCCCTTCAACAAATAATAGTTACTGAAAAAACAGTCGATAACCAAAGCACTGCTCCTGAAAACAATACCGAAGACAACAGTACAAATACAACCAACAGCACTGCCGGAAATAACAATACCTCAGGAAACAGCAATACAAACACAGCAAACAATTCCGTCAAAAAGACAACAACAACCAAAAAGAAAAAAACAGCTCCAAAATTAACCGCCAAAAAAAGAACCTATAAAGCCAAAACCAAAAAGAAAAAAATAACCGCAATCCTTAAAAACAAGAATAAGAAAGGAATAAGAGGAGCAAAAATTGTTTTCAAAATAAAAGGTAAAAAATACATTAGTAAAACCAATAAAAAAGGAATTGCAACTGTTAAAGTAAAAATTAAGAAAAAAGGCAGATATACAGTTAAAATAACATTTTATGGAAGTAAACTCTATACTGCAAAAACAATAAAAACAAAATTAATAATAAAATAATGATTCAAATCATTATTTTTATTACTTTTTTATGAAAAAATTAAGAAAAAAAGTTTTTAATTAAATAAAATTATTTAACTAAATCAGCGCCTTTGTCAATAACTATTTTACATGGAACTGGCATTTTCATGCCTGCTCTTTTTAATGCAACTTTAGCTTGTTCAAAGTTCTTTTCTTGACAATCAATAGTGATTATTCTTTGATTTTTCTTAACAATAGCTTCAACACTGATAGGTTTACCGAAAGCGTTTCTCATACCACTTTGTACCCTATCCGCACCTGCACCGGTTGCCATTGGGTTTTCTCTTACAATTTGGTGAGGATATACTCTTAATTTTAAGTGGTAACCCATCCTACCTGCAGCCCTTTGCATTAATCTGTTAGAAGCAATCCTTGCAGCTTCTAAAGAATTGTGTCTAATTTGAGTTGGTTTTTTAACAGCTAAACTTACAGATACTGGGAATTCATCTCTTAAGTTACCCATATCATATTGTACAATCCTTGAATTTGGGTTTTTTCTAATATATTCTCTTCTAGTATAAGCACGAACCATAATAATTCCTCCGAAATAAACATAACATTAAATTCATGTTTTAATTAAAAATAGCTATAATCTAATCAGTTTTTTAAAATAGCTATATAAAAATTATATATCGTAATAGATAGAATACTTAAATATATTAATTAAGTTATTAATAAATGTTACCATAAATGAAAATAATATCCTAAAAAATAAAAATAGTGGAACAATGAAGATCAAAGGAAAGATATGTTTAGATTACAACAATGATGACTCTGCAAGACTAGTGCACGAATCACTTGAAATCGACAATGAAAATTATGTTAAATCTAAATTGAAAAATAATAAAATAATTTACGAAATTGATAGTGAAAGCCTAGGGAGTTTCTTGTCAACAGCAGACGATTTGATTGCTTCTGAAATTGTTGTGGAAAAAATCCTTGAAAAAACACGATAACTAACAAAAAGTTATATATAAATAGAAAAATATATATTAATTTAATATATTTAATTAATTCATTTAGAGCGTGGAATTATGGAATGTTATTATCATCCTGATAGAGAAAGTACAGACAACTGTGCCATATGTGGAAAATCAATTTGTAAAGAATGCGGTTTAGAAATTGCAGGTAAAATCTATTGTAAAGACTGTTTGGAAAAAATCATCGGTCTTGGAATAGAAAATAGCGAAAAACAAGAAAGCGAAACTATTGCTCAAGATTCAATCGAAACTGAGCCAGCTAGATTAGATGCGCAAACTGCAGATAATACCATATACCAACCACCAGAGGAAGAAGCTGATTTAGAAATACCTTATGCTACTCAAGAAGAGATTGCACCTACACAGGAATTTAAAGGAATTAACGAAGATTCTCCATATAACATCAAAAGTAACATTGAATATTCAGAAGGTCTCGAATCATCTTATTTGGAAGAAAAAGAAAATATCGTGCCTAAACCTGAACAACCACAAGTTGCTCAAAATGAATTTGACTCACATGAACCTATTTTAGCTCAAAAAAGTAATGAAGAAGATTTCATCTATCCTGATCACAGCTATGAACCAAAACCAACTAGCGCAAGGCTAGAACTGGAAGACAAATATGAAAAGTACCTTGATGATTTATACTTTGATGAACCTGAAATTCCATTAGGCGAACAATTGGCAAAAGATGAAGCGGAATACGGTTCTTTAACTAGAAGGGAATATGCCCCTAGAGAAAGTGAAGCCATCGAACAAGAATTGCCTGGCACTAAAGAAAAAGCTGAAAAACCAAAATCCAGGAGAAGATTACGCAGAAATAAAAAAGAGAAAAAAGAAGAAAGAGTGGAAACTCCTGAAGAAATGGAAGCTAGAATTAGAGCTGAAATTTTAGCAGAACAAGGTTTAATGAGCGGAAAAGAAGATGGCAGTATCCATAACTTGAATTACCAAGACCAAAAAGAACCAATGGGCATTTTAGACATTATACTAACCATAATATTAATACTTGTAGTTTTATTGGTTTTATACTACATTGCTTACTTGTTCCTGTTAAGCTCAAATTACCCAACATTTACGGATGCATTATTCGCGCTTAAAAATCCGCAAAATGTTATTAATGCTCTTTTAACCCGTTAAATAATGAAATATTTTCATTATTTACTTTTTTTATAAATTTTTCTAAACATTCATCGTTTTTATATCCCAGCACCCTGATGTTTGAAGGGTACATGTCAATATATTCGGAGATGATTTTTTTAGGTATGGGATTTTCCAATATGCTCAAAACCCTTTGGTGGAAATGAGATGAAAATCCGTGCAATATTGACTTTTCCAATTGCTCTAAGCTGTCATAAGGCCTATTGTCCACAATATTTCTGGCCAACTTTTCATTGAACAAATTCAGATTGGACAGCTCTTCAAAAGTAAAACTGTTAGCGGTATCCAAAATAGATTCAACATCCCTAATCCCGTAAATAATGCCCTCATTTTTGATTTCTCTTTTTAAAACTTCAATTGTTTTTGAAGGCATCATATCCAAAACATCATCAAAGTTATCCTTTTGGATGCTTTCGCGAATAAGCGTTCCGCTTACTCCCTCGATTCTTTCAACGAAAATGAATTTGTCCTTATAGTCAAAGCCTATTTTGCTTAAGGAATTTGAAAATGATGTTATTACATAATTATCCTCTTCAAGCTTATCCTTTAGAAGTATCTCATTAGTTGTCTTGTCAACAATCTTATACGGTTTCGGAGCAACATGATGCCCCATGTTTATTCTTTTGAGTATTTCATCAAAACCTTCTAAAGGTTTGTAGCCTCTTGGGATATGGCTTGTGTCTAATGCCTTAAACATCTTGCATAGGCATAGAGAATATTGGCCTGATCCCATTATTCCCATAGGAGGACCCTCAACAACAATGTCCGCACCAACGGAAATTGCAATTTCTGCCCTAATTTCCCTAGGCAGTATATATGGAATACCTCTACCACTACGTTCAAAAAGCCCCGGCACAATAGCTACAAATAATGACTCAGGAAACATATCCTTTGCAGTTTTCATGCAATGAAAATGACCATTATGTAAAGGATTATATTCTGTAAAATCAGCTACTAAATTAATGTCTGAACTAGTAATAGAATTTTTGCATTCACAATCCAGGTCATTGAAAAATAATTCCTTATCTCTTCTAAGGATATCTGAAACTAGAGACATAATATTAAATTTAATTCCTAAATTAAAAAAACTTATGATTTAAAAATATCAAAAGACATATATGAAAGTATAACACTAGGAGATTGACAATGGATTACGTGATAAAAAATTGTAGACTGGTTGATAAACCTGGCGAATACTACATACAAGTAAAAGATGGCAAAATTGCCGACATTTCAAAAACTCCGATTGATGAGAGTGAAACAATAGATATCAAAAACAATTACATAATGCCAGGTTTTATTGATCCCCACATACATTTCAGAGACCCTGGATTAACTCAGAAAGAAGATTTCAAAACCGGGAGCCTAAGTGCTGCAAACGGAGGATTTACCACTGTCATTGACATGCCCAATACAATTCCAAAAACAAATACCTACAAGGCACTGAAAGAAAAAATCAAAATAGCTGAAAATAAATCCGTTGTTAATTTTGAGCTTCAAGCAGGCCCAAATACTCTTGAAGAAATGAAAAAAATGATTGCATTAAAACCAATTTCCTTTAAGATATTCATGGATCTTGAAACGGATGATGACTTGGAAAAAATATTTAAGGACTTGTCAACTCTAAAAAATACGACTGAATATAATGGGCTTGTTGCAACACACTGCGAAAAAAAATCGATAGTCGAATGTGAAACCGCTAAACTTAAACAAAAAGAAGAAAATGAAGCTATTGACTACACTTATGCAAGACCTACAAGAAGTGAGGATGAATCTGTAAAACAGACAATTGAACTTGCAGAGAAAAATGATTTAAGATTGCATATCTGCCATTTAAGCTCATTAAAATCCCTTAGTTTATTGGAAAATGCAAGCAAAACCATGCCTGTTTCTTGGGAATTTACACCACATCATTTATTGCTTGATAATTCCGCTTACAATATATATGGAACTCTCATAAAAACCAATCCTCCATTAAGGCCAAAAGGGGAAAGCGTCAACTTAACTTGCTTAAATGAAAATTCAATCATAGGAACTGACCATGCCCCTCATACATTAGAAGACAAAACAAAAGGAGTATGGGATTCATCACCGGGAATACCAAATCTAGAAACCGTTGTGCCGTTACTACTGACAGAAGTGAATAAAGGAAATGTTGACTTAAAGATAATTCCGAAAATACTGTCCGAGAATGCTTCTAAAGTTTACGGCCTTGACAATAAAGGAAAAATAGCTATTGGAAAAGATGCCGATTTTACCGTGATTGATTTGAAACGGGAAGGCAAATTCAATATCGATGAATTTGAAACAAAAGCAGAATACTCTCCATTTGACGGTTGGACCTATATTGGAATGCCAATAATGACAATAGTAAATGGAAAAATAGTAATGGATAAATTATAACTAATTTTTTTAAAAAAAAGAAAAAAATAGGGTGTGTGTTATCACACCTATTTATAACATAAAGCGTCTTCTGGACATGCTTCAATACATTGACCACATAAGGTACAGAATCCTGCAATTGGTAATTTAGGATTTTCTGTTTTATGAATCATGTCATATGGACAAGCTTCTATACAGTCACCACATTGATCACATTTAGATGGGTTGAATGCAATTCTGTCTCTTAATACAGCTTCGCCATCAATAGTAACTTCGTATTGTTCAACTTTTAAAGCATCGTTAGAACACATTGAAGCACATGCTCCACATCTAATACAGCTTACAAAGGATGGTTCACCATCAGTTTCTACTAAAGCAGGGCAGGACATACCAGTTTTGGTAACTACACGAATAGCTTCAGTAGGACATTTGTTTGCACATGCACCGATGAAGTCACATTTTTCTACATCTCTTCCAATACCTTCTGCGTCTACAGGTGCACCTTCGCCCCATTCGATGTCAATTTCTAATGCATCAACAGGACAAAGTTTTACACATAAACCACATGCAGCACAGACACTAGGAATAGCAACAGTTAAAGTAGCACTGTTTGCAGAGATGAAATCACCAGGACAAGCTTCTACACAAGTGTTACATCCAATACATTTAGCTGAATCAAAGGTAAATGAAGTAATTTCTTTTGAACGTTTAACAGGTACTTTTTCGGAAATGAAAATTGCATTCCAAGGACAAGTTTGTGAACATAATCCACATCTGATACAATCATCATTTACAGTAACCGGACTTCCAATTTCATCAAGGGTAATAGCTCCTACAGGACAAGGTTCAACACAAGTTCCACATCCGACACAGTCTTTGATGTAGACTGGGCCTTTACCTTTGAGATCTAAATCATATTCTGCAGGTTCTTTAATACCTGGAATACCAATTACATCAACTGGGCAAATGTCAACACATTTTTGACACATTACACAGAAACCTTCAACTTCTTTTAATTTTTCACCAGTGACTTTGAGAGTTTCTTGTGGACAGACTTCTTCACATTTACCACATGAATCACATAATATTGAGTTGAATACTAATCTTTTTTGGGTTACACCATCAACAATTTCGAAATCTTCTGCTTTTAGTGCACCAGTAGGACAAGCATCAGCACATTTAGGTTCTTCACCACAAGTGTCACAGTGAATAATAGATTCAGGTGTTACATCAATAGCTGATGTAGGACAAGTACCTTGACAAGCGCCACATTTTATACAGCCATCTTCATTAAATACTATCATTTTATAAAAACCCCCTTAAATTTAGAATTTTTTAATGAGGTTTCCTTCACTGTCTACAATATCTACTTCAGCT
>NZ_JBGUWC010000170.1:0-9393 GCF_045220775.1 Methanobrevibacter sp. | reverse complement strand
CTCCTCCATAGGAACACCAGTTGCAACAAAACATTACAATTTTTACATCATCAGCCATAGAGTTTCTCCTCCTCTATAAAATATTTTCTCCATTTAGAAAAACTTGCGCTTTTCTAAATTTAAATTTTAAAGTTTTTTAAAAAATTTTAAAATTTCTTTTTAAGGAATACTGTTTAGGCATACCTTAAAAACACAATTTCTGTACTTAATGAGCTAGCTCAGCATTACATTATGTACTGATTAATATATTTCATTTATAATTAATATAAAGCTTACTTAGAAATTAAAGTCAAAAAGTTTATATACTATGAAACAAGATTTTAGAAAAGTAAAATTCGCATGAAAAAAAAGAAAAAAAAGAGGTATTAGATGGAATTACATTCCATCAAGACTCATATCAATCATTCTTTGAGTCTGCTCTGCCAAATCGTCTGGAAGACCGGTTATATCCATGTTTAAAAATCCTCTAACAATCATGGATTCGGCATCCTCTTCACTGATTCCACGAGCAGTCAAATAATTGATTTCATCTTCAGATATCTTACCGACGGCAGCTTCGTGAGACATCTCCAGATTTGCAGAACTGGCTTCAAGTTCAGGAACTGCATAAATGAAACTATCATCTGACAATACTAAACCATGGCACTCCAAGTGTCCTTTAACTGTTGGTACAGTGCCTGCAAGGTGTCCTCTTGCATAGATTTTTGATTCATCTTGAGCAACAGCCCTTGAGATAACTTCTCCTCTGGCACCTTCAGCATTTAACAGAACTCTAGATCCAACATCAATAATGGAATCCTTTTTACCGCCTTGAATACTTTGGAAAATTGCTCTTGAGTTTTTACCATCACAATAAGCTGTTGGGAAAGATTGGATGGTGCTTACAGGACTGGTTAAGATATAATTATTAATGTAAGTAGTATCATCACATAATTTTACACCAGTTCTTGGACGCACTTCCACTTGTTCAGCCCAATTGTGAACCATAGTGAAAGTTATTTTAGAGCCAGGTTTTAAATACATTTCAGATACGCCTACGTGCATCGCTGAGCCCACATCATCACCAGTCGCACAACCAGTGATTAAATGCAATTCAGAATTTTCCTCAGCAATGATTACATTATGAGCGGTTTGCATTACTTCTTCATCGCTGATGAACATGCATGCCTGTACAGGCATTACTTCTTTAGTTCCAGGAAGGGACCTTACAAAATAACCGCTTACAAATTCATTTTCTTTTTCTCTTAAAGCGGTTTTTGCAGTGTATTTATCCGCATCAGGCTTTACGACATTCCAAAGATAATCATCTAACCAGTTGTATTTATCTAATGCAATTTGCATATTCATTACTTCAATAGAATCAGACATTGAATTATTAGTAAAAATATTACTTTGATCTACTTGTAAAAATGACCCTGACCTGTTCTTCTCTTCAGTGTCAACACCGACTTTTAAAAGGTCTTCTTTGGTCTGCTTACCTAAATCATCCAAGTCATCAATCATATCTAAAGCATTTACTGTTTCGTCAGTAAAGTTTTCAATAGTGACATCTGCACCAATTGCAGCTTTTTTATTTATTGCCTTTTCGGCAGCTTCATAAACATTGCGCACACTCAACACATCCATTAAAACCGTTTTTCCTAATATCTTCAAGAATTTCATCAGGGTTTCCTGAACAGGAAATTACCCCATTCATTAAAACATGCGCTTTATCAGCACGAACAAAATTTAAAATATAACCTAAGTGAGTAATCAAAAGACCGCTTCTTTTTCTGTGACGCTGTGTTTTATCCTTATCCAATAAAGTTCCGATTTCAGAAGCCAATAACTCAACATTTTCAATGTCCACACCGGAATCAGGTTCATCAAACATTGTGAAATCCGGCATTTGCGCAAGCAATTGTAAAATTTCGGAACGTTTTACTTCCCCACCAGAAAATCCAAGATTAACATCCCTTTCCAAAAATTCGTCACTGAATTTGAGCTGATCGGCCAATTTTTTCATTCTTGGATTTAATTCTTCATTAATGTCTTGATTGGATTCTATTTTAAGTAAATCCCCAACTGACACTCCTCTAATTGCCGGTGGAGATTGGAAACTTACCCCAATTCCTAATTTAACTCTCTCTGCAGTGGTTAACTCAGTAATATCTTGACCTTTAAACTTAATTGAACCTTGAACTACATTATAATTCGGAAATCCCAATATAGTTAGGAATAAAGTACTTTTTCCAGCACCATTAGGTCCTAAAAGAACATGAGTCTCCCCTTCATCAATAGCAAGATTGATATTTTTTAAAACTCTTTTTCCTGCTACTTCGACGCCTAAATTTTCTATTTCAAGCAACATACAATCACCTTTATAAATAAAATATGAATTTGTTATACTAGTATAAATTTAATTTATAAAATATAAATAGTTAACACACTATTTGAAAAAAAAGATATAAAATTAAAATAAAAAAAGAGAATAACTGAAATTATTCAGTTACAATAATAAATTCGCCAACTTTTTCAACTTTAGCGAAAGGAACTAATAATAAGTCGCCGTTTCTTTTAGCTCCTTTAACATGAATATTACGGTCACTTTCAACTCTGATTGCAATATCCACGATTTTACCAGTTTTTTCGTTGATGATTAATTCATCGAGTACACCAAGAATACGTGCATTGTTGGTAGCTACTTGATAGTTTTTGATTTCACTCCATAATTTTTCTTCTCTTCTAGGAATTTGTTTATTTTCCATTAAATCACCTGATAAAAATTAAATCTACTTATATAATTATTTAACTTCATCATATTTAAACATAATATGTATTATACAACTTTTCAGCAACTTTACTATCTAAAATAGTATTAATGTTTAAGGCCAATTCAACTTTTGGAATGATTAGCTGATCTTCATCCTGAACAATATTAACGCTTCTTAAAACGTTCAGTCCTGATGGGACATTGCCTTCAAACTCATATGAATAATCCAAACCCAAATCTTCAAATATTTCAACAGGAACTAAAACTGATAATGCATCTTTAGGGGATTCTAAGTAATATTTTAAAACATAATCAATAGTTTCAGTGGATATAAAAGGCAAATCTGCATTAATGAAAAGCAAAATATCATCTGGAGACTTTTTTTCAAAATAATCTAGAATATAAGACAAGTCAGTTAAATAATCCTCGCCTGAAGTATCTAAAATCGTATAATCTCCTTCAATACTGTTTAAATATTCTGTAGTTTCTACAGTATTCGGACTAACGGCAATAACTATCTCATCGACTAATTCTGATGCTTTCAAGTTGTCAAGTACAAAATTAATTAAAGGTTTATCACGTAATTTGAAAAGAGGTTTTTCTTCGGGAACTTTTAGTCGGGTCCCCTTACCTCCTGCCATCAAAATTGCATAAATCATGATAAACCACAGATGTTTAAGCGTATTTGCTTCCTTGCATCTTCATTCTTTTACCAAGAATACATCTATCTCCTTGGCGACCGCCAATCGGTGACTTTTGAGTACCCATTGAATTCATACAACGGGCCATAATTGCAGATCCAAGAGCCAAACCGTCTTCAACAAACACGACATTTTCGAATCTGTCTTGAACAGCTTCCAAGATAAGTTCAGGTTTTTTACCAGTGATACCTGCCCTTCCTGTAATTCCTAAAGCGGAACCTGGAGTAATAACATCTTCCTCAAATGCAACATCCAAAACACGGGTAACGATTTTAGTACTTACATAGTCCATGGTTGAAAGAAGAGTTCCTAAGCCATCTTCCTTATAGAATTTTGCACCCAGTTTAGTTAATTCACCTAACTTATCACCATTAACCCCAACGTCACAACCAATTAGAGTTGTTCCAGCTTTTTCAGCGGCAACAGGGTTTAACGGTACAGTACCGAATCTGTCAACATCCATAGGCACTTTACAAATATTAATTAATTTGTGAGCTTCTTCAGCATTTTCTTGAGCCTTTTTAGTATTTGCTTTTTTAAGTGCTTTATCTGAATATAAATCTAAGGCAGCACCGTTTTTCATGTCGATTTGACCTGATCCTCTAGCAATAGCATCAGAAACAACACCTGCCAAACCTAAAAAGTTACCTACAGTATTTGCATAAGGTTCATTGTCATTAACAATACGTCCTGCCAATGTGGAACCGAAGTCCAAGGAAACACAAGGATTTCTGTAATCAATATCAGTCCATTTGGCACCTAATTTAATACCTGCAGTAACAAGCTCACCTTCCATCTCATTTGCAACGGTTTCCTTACCCTGTGGAGGTATAACACTTACAACAGCTCCATCGAACATTACATTATCTAAAAGAGTGTATTTTTGCAATCTTTCAGGAAGCTGTGATGAGCTCATTGCAGGAGACATTTTACGTGGCGGAATGTCTGCATTCAAACAGCCGTCAGCTAAAGCGATAACCAATTGACCTGCTTCCTCAGCAGTAGCAAAACCTGCAGTAACCCCAGTGGAACGTACTACAAAGTCCAAATCCTCATCCTTATCAACGTTACATTTTCTAAGAGATTCAAGAACAGTGTCCTTAATCAAATCAGCTACAGCTTCTTTAGAAAGTTCAATACCCCAAACAGTTTTACCGAATACCTCTTCGGTAGGTTTAGGAGGTCTGATATCCCTTGTCATTTTAACTGTTTTATTTAAAAGGTAACATTCACTTGTGTTCAAGTTTGTTGCTGTTACAATACATTTGGTTGTAGTGTTACCTAATTCAACTGAAGCAGTCACATAAAATACATCTGGTTTTTTAACAACTCCAGGACTAGCCGGTCCGGCCTTTTGAGCCTTTAACATTGCTAAATTGCCCTCATGAGAATGAGCAATAACAGGTTTAGGACCTCTATTAAAAATTTTACTTAGAAAAGACATTTTATAACCTCAATTAAAACTTGATTATAAATATCTTTTTATAATAATATAAATTTTATTAAAATAATTTGAAAAAAAAGCAATGCGAATTTTAATTAAAAAAAATAGAAAAAAATGATTAGATGAATAAATCATCTAATCGGGACCCTTATATCTATAATAAGTTGTTAATTGGGTGGTCTTCTACAGGTTCAGTACCGATATCTTTTGCTGCTTCAGCAATCATAATATCAGCCATACCACATGCAGGGAATGCAAGTCTGGAGTTTTCAATAGGTCCGAAAAGAACGAAGTCTCCACCAGCCATTTGTTGTACGATGTTTGAACCAATATCACAAACAGGCCATGCTTCTTTGTGTTCTTTTTTGTATCCTCTTAACCAGTCCCATGCGGATGGTACGTTGTGAATACCAGATCCTACTGGGTATCCCCATTTAGCTTTTACAGAGTAAGAGGTTCTTACAGCAGGTCCTGCACCTTGACCTAATGGAGTAACTGCTACGTCCATCCATGGTTTAGTAATACCACATTCATCAGCCATTTCGAGAATACCTTGGTCGATTACAGATCCACCAGTTTCCCAAATTTCGATTTTTCCTTCTACACCAGGAGTCATTGGGTTGAAACCTAAGAGAATGGATGCATCGATGTCTGAGTTTTTAACAGCTTCAATTTCTGCAGGTTCTGCAGCCATACTTATGGAGTTGTAAACAGCCCTTTCAGCTAATCCGACTTCTTGAACGTATTCTACACCTGCAATTTTTGCAGCAGCAGCAGTTGAGTCGATAAGGAAAGGTTTGTCACAGACGTCTCCTACAAATTCTAAGTATTTTACCATAGCATCTGCAGTAGCACCGAAAGTTTGTACAACACAAGGGTTTCCGGTTACATCAGACATTTCTTCCATTGTTTTAATTCTTTCATCAGCAGCGTCTTTATCAAAGATACCTGCTTTTTCATCGCTAATAATTTTGTGTCCGCCGTAAAAGATAGTTCCTGCTAAAACGGTAGGGTATTCACCAGGTTGTCCTCCCATTTTTACTCCAGCAATATCTACGACGAGTTGTTCTTTCTCAAATCTAAACATAAGTACGAACCTCCTATAATAAGGTAGATAACATTGATACTAAACCGAATTTAATTGCTACAATCAAGATCATTAATCCGAGTATAATACCATATAATATTCCAACATCTCTACCAGATTGTTGGCCTAAACGTTGATAATATTCTCCGACAGTGAAATCAACTTTTTCTTCAGCATCGTCTAATTTTGCAACGATTGCGTTGAAATCATCTGAAGACACCATAACTTGAGGTATTGTGTTTTCTTCTTCACTCATAATAACACCTCTAGAATCCAAATGCTTTTGCAAGGGCAGGGATAATTACAACTAAAAGAAGAGCTATGCAAATACCAATAGCAAATCCTTTAAATCTAGTTGCTAGTAAACCTGCGAATAATTTACCATCTCTTGCAATAAGTTTTGAACTGTATTCTGCATCATCTGCAACAGTTTTCATTCCGCCTATATTTGGTTTATTAGAAATTTGCACCATAATTACGCCTCCCTAGAATAATAAGAATAAAGCTCCAATTACTAAAGTGAATACTAAACCCATCATTATTCCTTGGACTTTACCTGCATAATTACCGGCCATATTTCTTTGGATAGCACCGACCATGTCGATTTTTGTGTTGATATCTCTGATTCTTGCTTCAATAAGTGCAGTTTCAGCAGATACAACTTTCATTGCTTCTCCTTCGTCTTCATCGCCGTCATCTTCATCCACGGAAATAACCATAGCTTCTTCTTCAAAAGCACCAGGATCTTTTTCTACACATTCATTAATTTTTGATTGAATTGCTCCAATATCTTCTGTATCAATTAAGTCAACAATTTCTAATTGTTGTTGGAATCTTTCAATACCGTCGAGTGGAACATTCTCTACGAAAGGAATAGCACCGGTTGCTCCGATGATTTTCTTTTTATCTGCGTCCGCACCGTTTTCGTACAATGCCATGATACTTTGACCTGTAATGTGTCCTTGTACTTCAGCACCGGTTACGATTAAGAAACGGATGTTAGGGTTTGAGATAATGTTTGCAACTACTTTTTCTATTCCTAAGTTTTCTGTTTTACATGGTCCTGCGATTGCTGCTCCAGATAACTCAGCTTCAATGTGAGATGCAAGAGTTGTAACAGCAACAGGGCTTTCAGGATCACCTACAATGTAATCCCCACTGATAACTGGCCAGCCATCTGCAGGAGCTTTTTTATCTGCCATCTATAATACCCCCAATGCTTGTAAGACTGGTAACGCAGCAAATATGATGAAAGATGCTAATAAGAATCCATATACCATATTTGTTAACATTCCTGCAGTAATATAGGAACCTTCCCTTCCAGGATAAGATCCGACAGGACTTGTATATGGGTCTAATGAAGCCATTAATTCATCAGCAGCCAATTCGACTTTTGCTACTTGTTCGTTTACTTCATCCATAGATAGGAGTACTATTCCTGAACCTAAAGATGATCCGATAACCCCAGTTACAGGGTCTAATGCGAAATTGAATTCAGGTATAACCTGAATCATAGGTAACATTTGAGCCATATTTAATTCCTCCTAATCTATTGCTCCACGTTAGGCCATAAACCAGCCCATTTGGTTGAAGCTGCATCATTACATGAAGCCAATACAAATGCTCTGAATGAAATTACCCAACCAATTAAACCTACAACGAATACAAGGAACCAACCTAATCCACCTGTAGTTACAGATAAAAGACCAGTAATAGTCATTGATAAAAATGCAGTAGAACATGCACATTTGAGAGTTCTTACTTGATCTTCGTTAGGTCCTAAACATGCGTTGAATGGGTGTTGGATAGCCATAGTACACATAATAAATAATACAGCAATAAAACCAGTTGCAACAACATTTTCAAACACTGCAGTCAAATCATAGCTACCTGCAATAGCAACAGCAAATCCTAAAATGGATAAACAAGCTGCACCTGCAATTTCAATAGTACATTGAAGCATAATAGGGATTTTCATACCTACGATTTTAGTTGCAACAAGTGCAATAACTGCTCCAATAATTACAGCAATGATAAGTCCTGCTAAAGGTCCAATTAACGGGATGTTTAAACTAGAAGCTAAACTAAGTCCTCCTAAAGCTGAAATTACACCAACTGAAAGAGACATATACCCGATAGATGGTACACCAGTACCTAAACCGTAACTTGCTACTCTACGAATAGCATCTGCTCCCCAAACAATAGCGAGAACAGCACCAATAGCAGCAAGAACTGGACCAATTACGTCACCTAAAAATCCTGATAAATAAATACAGAGTAATCCGCCAACGACACCTAAAATTAATAAGTGCATTGAATCTACTGCACCTGCAGCTGCACCGTCAGCACTTCCACCAGCAGACATTTAGATACCTCCAGTTAAAATAATACAAAATATTCCGACAACGACAGATGCGATAGCACAAGCAAGAGCTCCAGTACCAATTCTTTTGAATTTTGGATCGTGCATACCTTCAATGGTACCACCGATGTTATATGAAGCAATTACTGAGTTAATAAAGAACACACCTACACCTAAAATAGCAGCTAAACCAACAGCAACAGCAGGTTCAAAAGAAGCTTGTACAGCATCATAAATACCGAAGTAGACCAATCCACCACCGAAACCACCAAGAAGCCCTCCGATAAGACCACTTACAAATGAAGTGAGAGGTACACCGTGACCTTCAGTACCAGGAGTTTTGAAAGCTTCTTGATTACGTCCAGTAATCCAGTCTACATTTACTTTGGATGCTGCTGGTACAATACCGATACCGAAGATATAAATCAAGTTTGCAATGAGCATAGTAATACCCATCATGATCATAGCACCGATAGCACCACCAATACCTACTATATAGAATGGTTCACCTGTCATAGTTGCAGCAGTAATTAATCCTGTTAAACCTGCACCAGCAGCTAACATAGCAGTACCGGTACCTACACCGGTAGCGGTTGCCATAGCTGCAGGAGCTCCTCCTACAGGAATAAAGTGCACACCTGCACCAATCATAATACCGCCTATTGCGATGAATAAAATTAAACTAATTGGATCCATAATGAAACCTCCTTAATTTCCACCTGTTTTTTCAGCTTCTTCTACAGGAGCTTCTTCAGCAGCTTCCTCTTCAACAGCCTCTTCAGCTTCTTCAGCAGCTTCTTCTACAGGAGCTTCTTCTTTAACTTCTGCTTTAGGATTTGCTTTACCTTCTTCAAATTCTTTTAAAGCAGCTTCATCATAAGGTCCATATTTATTGATTGCAAATAATTCTAAGTAATTATCCATGAGAATTAATAAGATGATAATTATAATACCTACAACAATACCACCATATACTCCAAATACTACTGTATTCCAGAAACTAAAGAATACAACGAGACCGAAACAGAAACCAGTTAATGGTCCACC
>NZ_JBGUWC010000169.1:0-48361 GCF_045220775.1 Methanobrevibacter sp. | reverse complement strand
AATGGGTGTGCTTCCATGTTGTTTGATCCAATACAGAAGATGTAGTCAGCTTCTTTAATACTGTCGAATCCGTTGGTCATAGCACCTGATCCGAAAGTGGTAGCTAAACCTGCTACAGTAGGACCGTGACAAATACGTGCACAGTGGTCTACGTTTTGGGTACCACAAGCTACTCTTGCTAATTTTTGAGTAATATAAATGTTTTCGTTAGGTGAACGAGCACATGCGTAGAATCCAACTTTGTTTGGATCTTCGTCAGATACTTCTTTGAGCTTGTTAGCAACTAAATCTAATGCTTCATCCCAGGAAGCTTCTCTAAATTCACCATTTTCTTTTATTAAAGGAGTAGTTAATCTGTCTTCCCTATTAATAAATTGGTATCCAAAGTTTCCTTTTGGACATACTTTACCCTCGTTTACAGGGTGTCTTTTTAAAGGTTCTACACCAACAATTTTTCCGTCTTTTACAACGAAGTTGAGACCACAACCAGTACCACAGTACGGACAGATTGTTGGTACATATTTAATTTCAACCATTTTATAATCTCCAAAATATATTTTATAAGATAATATAAAAAAAAGAAGCTTAAAGAAGCTTCTTTAAGTTTTTTGTTTACTAGTCTATCCTTTGAGGAAAGTGTACCAGTATATACATGCTACGAAGAGTCCACCACCGATGATGTTACCGATAGTTACTGGGATTAAGTTATTAATAATGATAGTTGCCCAGTTTACACCTTCAGCACCTAAGAACATACCTAATGGTATGAAGAACATGTTTGCGACACTGTGCTCAAATCCAATACATACAAACGCCATGATTGGGAACCAAATACCAAGGATTTTACCGATGACGTCATCAGATGCATTAGCTAACCATACAGCTAAACATACCAACCAGTTACAACCGATACCTCTAATCATTGCAGATAAGAAGTCAAGTTTAACTTTTCCTTCGGATACCGCAATAGCTTTTGCAGCGATAGCGTTGGTAGGGTCAGCAGGAACAATTCCGCTCATGAAAGCGAGAACGTATGCAACGAATAATGCACCTACAAAGTTGAAAATCCAACTGATTACCCAGTTTTTAGCAAGACCGCCAATAGAAGCGGATCCGTCTAATACACCGAGAGTCATGAACATGACATTTCCAGTAAACAATTCAGATCCAGCAATTACAACAATGATCAAACCGACAGGGAACACTGCACCGAATACGAATTTTTCTAATCCCACAGGTGCACCTGCATCTGCCATTCCTGCACTTGCCACTACAGCTAATAAACCTCCAAATGCAATATATGCTCCTGCTAAGAAGGAGAGTAATATTACATTGTCGATTTTTGCAGAGTCTTTTGCTCCAGCAGTTCCAGAAATTGCTTTCGCAGTTTCTACTGGACTTTTAAATGAACTCATTTTATCAACCTCTTTTATTCCCTTTTTTAATTAATTTTTATAATACTAATGAATTCCACATATAAGATATTTCAAAGTATTATGATAATATATTAGTATTTATTATATAAAAAGGATTTGTCATTAGAGCGTAAAAGAAATATTTAAATATTAAAAGCAAATAAATTTAAACATAATGATAAATCATGATGAATAATAGTAATATCGTGAAATATCTCTTTTTTTAACCATACCTCCTTCATTTAGATTGTATATTTTAAATTAACTATTAAAATCGAACAATCATATGAATAACTTGCTTAAAAATCTTTAATTAAAGATTATTCAATTTTAAACCCATGAATAAAAGTTATAAAAGTAAGTTAAATTAACATCAAAAAATTAAAAATAATAAGAAATGCAATTCAAATAACATGAAATTGGCAAAAAAATCGAATAGTTAAAATATGCAATATATAATAATTAATTATTGGACATAATCTAATGAGGCGCAAATATGAAAATAGAAGAAATTGATGCAATTCAATATAAAAACGATGAGGCTAAAGAAACAATTGAAAAAGTTGTAAAAGATGAAACAATTACATTAACAATCAATGGGGAGATTTCCCGTAGTTTATCAGCGATTGAAGACTCATTGAAAGAATTTGCAGTAGGATACCTGTTTAATGAAAACATGGTAAAATCATTAGATGAAATTAAGAAAATAGAAATCAACGGCCCGCAAATCAATGCGGAAATTGATGACACATTACTCAGAACAAATGAAACCGTCCTTTGTTCTGATTCGGCGGGTGGATGGAGAAGCAAAATAAAAGAAGTGAATCCCGTTGAATCTGATTTTCAGGTTAACGTTAAAGAATTAATTGATCGCATCGAAGAGCTAAAGAACAATGCTGAAATTTGGCAGGCTACAGGCGGAACACACGTGGCTGGAATCGTCCATGACGGCCAATTTGTAGTGAAAGAAGACGTAAGCCGTCATGTTGCGGTTGACAAGGTAATCGGATATGGGATATTGAACGGCTTTGACCTGAATCATTCTTACGTGATTTATAGTGGAAGAATGCCCGCAGATATGGTCATAAAGATGACAAGAGCCGGCGTTCCAATTTTGGCATCAAATGCGGCTCCGGCCAATTCAGGATATAACATTGCAAAAAAAGGAAATATTACATTGGTTGGATTTTTAAGAGGCCAACGCTGTAATATCTATAATAATCAAAATAGAATAATTTTTGATTGAAATTATTCTAAAACTGTATGCCTTGCTTTTAAATCGCTTTCGGTTTGATGCATTTTTTCCATCAACTCGGAAACAATAGCATCCAGGAATACCAAAGTGGTTAATTCAAATGCAGTGCCCAATGGTGTCAAAGAAGTGTAATTACCATAAATTTGACGTTTCATATAATTTTCATCGTCCACTTCTTTTTTTGTTCTTCCTTTAACAAGAACATAACAATCGGCCAGTTGGCCTAATGTAGATTCAGGATATGATGTTAAAGCTAAAACTTTTGAACCTCTCTTTTTTGCTATTTTAGCTGCAGACACGATAGTGTTAGTTTCGCCAGAACCTGAAATGGCAATTATGCAATCATCAGCATAAATTGCCGGTGATATGGTTTCGCCTACAACATAAGCGCTTAACCCTAAATGCATCAATCTCATAGCAAATGCCTTCGCAGCAAGTCCGGATCTCCCCGCCCCAGTTACAAAGATATTTTTGGACTCAATAATAATATCTTCAAATTTATCAATTGATTCTTCGTCTAAAAAGTCTTGAGCACTTTCAATATTATCTAATATAGCCTTAATAGAAGTTTTCATTATTTCCATTTTATCTAAATCCCAAAATCAATATTATTATTTATGATTACAATTTTATATATAATTGATGGAATTTCAAAGCAAAGGATTGATTAGTCTAGACATAGATGGTACAATTTATGACTATAAATTATACGAAAGCTTGGAGTCACTTTCAAAAACAAAATCTCAAAGGCAATCCGCAAAAGAACTGAACATATCCCATACAGTATTCAATAGAAGACTGCTTAAAGCGGAAGCCAAATTAGGGTTTAAGATTACAAGAAAAGTGGGTAACGGAACCGTTCTTACCCAAGAGGGATTGGAGCTGCTTGATGAATTCAGAAAATATGCAATTCAAATTGAAAAGACATCCAATATCAATATTGTTGGAGGCCACATCAGCACAGGGCTTTTGGAAAGTATCTACCTGCCATTCAGCACAAACATTTACAGCAGCAGCGACGAAGATGCATTTGAGCTTGCAAAAAGAGGCGCTGTTGATATATTGACATTAGACGATCCGTTGATAGCTTTTGAAAGAGATTTGAACTTTATTCCAATAGCTTACGATTATTTGGTACTGATTTCAAGTCCCCAATCTAAAGAAATTGAAAGCATCTCTGATTTGGAAGGCCTTGACTTTGTTAATGTAAATGGTTCAGCTCAAAGGCTTGCATGGAACAGCCTGCAACATTATGACATTGAATACAATATCAAGAAAACAGTAAGCTCACAATTCGATGCATTTAAGCTGGTGAGAAATTCCGAAAACCTGCATACCTTTTTAAATGCCAGCTATTTTAAAGGAAATGAACTTTTAAAATTTGATACCCGGCATGTCATCAGTTTGGTTAAAGTCAATGAAGATAAGGCCGAAGTTGATGAATTGATTAATTATCTAACCAATACCGCTCAAAAAGACATTGAAAAAGAAGGCTTCGCGCCTATGGATTAATACTTTTCAAATGCTCTCACCAAATTAAGATTATTATATAATGATATACATTCCTATGAAAAAGTGTTAATGTGATTTTTCATAAAGTTGAACTTTCAAAACATTAAATAATGATAAAATACAATATAAAATTGAAGAATTAAAAGGCGATATTATGGCAAAAAACAGAGATTTACTAGCAATTGGCCACTCTGCTCATGATTACATTATTAGAGTGCCTGAATTTCCAAAAGCAAATTTTTCAGCCCCTATAACTAACATGAAAACATTTAATGGTGGAGCAGCTGCAAATGTTGCTTGCGTTGGGGCGAAACTAGGATTAAAAACCTCCCTCGTTTCTGCTGTTGGAGGAGATTTCAAAAAAACAGAATACTATGAACACATGCAAAATTTAGGCATCGACACAGATTCATTAATCATCGTACCCGGTGAAGCAACCCCTACTGCATTCGTCTTAACAAATGACAATGAAGATCAAATCAGTTATTTCTATTGGGGCGCTGCTCGCGAATTTGCAGAAAGCAAAGTGCCTACAGCCACAATTAAAAATGCTGAAGCAATACACTTGGCGACCGGAGATCCTAATTTCAATTGGAAATGTTCAGAAGAAGCAAAAAATGAAGAATTACTCGTTTCATTTGACCCTGGCCAAGACCTTGGAATGTATGATACCAAAAAATTAAAAGAAGTCATTGAAAACACCACCATACTCTTTGGAAATCATCATGAAATTGAAAGGATTTTAAATGCTTTGGAAGTGGATTTGGATGGACTTAGGCAAATGGGTCCTAAAATAATCGTCAAAACTTGTGGGGCAGAAGGCAGTGAAATATATTCAAATGAAGAGAAAATAAAAATTGATGCGGTAACCAGAGAAGCCATCGACCCAACAGGCGCTGGAGATTCCTACAGAGCAGGATTCTTATCAAGATTCTTGAATGGAGAATCATTAGAACAATCTGCCAAGTTTGCATCAACAGTATCATCCTTTATTGTCGAACACCAAGGATGTCAAACCAATATGCCTACTTTTGACGAAGCATTTGAAAGAATGAATGAATTCTATTAATTTCATTCACTTTTTTACTTTTTTTTAAATTTAACTTTATTTTTATCAAAACAGCTTTATTTTATTAATATCGACTTAAAATTACTGATTTTTCAAAAATATTTTAAATTTATCAAGGATATTTGAATTAAAATAAATGCTACTAATTTAAATACTATTAACTAAAGATAAGAGATTATCAAATTAAAATGAGAAACTTGTAAAGTAAATTTGACTGTTTTAAATCTTATTTGAGGGGATAATATGACACAAATCAGTGACGCAAAAAAAGGCATTTTGACAGATGAAATGAAGCATGTTGCAGAAATAGAGAATGTTTCCGAAGATTTCATCTTAAAATCAGTAGCTCAAGGTACAATCGTAATACCAAGCAACGTACACAGGGACATTGAAGCATCAGGTATCGGTGCAGGACTTAGAACAAAGGTAAACGCAACAGTTGGAACTTCAACCGATATTGTAAACTTCGACGAAGAAGTCCTAAAAGCGCAGATTGCAATCGACAATGGTGCAGACTGTTTGATGGAGTTGAGTATCGGCGGGGACTTGGATGTAATTAGAAGAAGAGTATTGGACATGTCCCCATTACCTGTAGGGTCAGTGCCAGTTTATCAGGCTGCAATTGAAGCTATCAGAAGAGACGGTTCTGTAATCTACATGGATGAAGATGATTTATTTAACACAATCGAAAAGCAAGCCAAGGATGGTATTGACTTTATGGCAATTCACAGCAGCATTAACATTGAAACTTTAACCAGACTCAAAAGGCAGGGCCGTGTAACAGGTTTGGTCTCTAGAGGAGGTTCATTCATGTCCGGATGGATTGTTGAAAACGAAAAGGAAAATCCATTATACGAAAACTTCGATTACGTTTTAGAAATTGCAAAAGAACATGACGTAGTTCTTTCACTTGCAAACGGCATGAGAGCAGGATCCATTGCCGATTCAACCGACAGGGCCCAAATACAAGAATTGATCATTTTAGGAGAATTAATCGATAGGTCACGTGAAGCCGGAGTGCAATGTATGATTGAAGGGCCTGGACACATTCCAATCAATGAAATCCCAACTAACGTAATGATTCAAAAGAAAATGTGTTCCAACGCTCCTTTCTACATGCTAGGACCAATCGTATGTGACGTGGCACCTGGCTATGACCACATCGTATCTGCAATTGGTGCGGCATCTTCCGCAAAAGCTGGAGCGGACTTCATCTGTTATGTAACTCCTGCAGAACACCTTGCTCTTCCAAACCCTGATGATGTAAGGGAAGGTGTTATTGCAACTAAAATCGGAGCTTATGCAGGAGACTTGGCAACCGGTCAAATCGACGGGTCTCAAGACTTGGCTATGGCGGAAGCCCGTAAAAGACTTGACTGGGAAGCCCAATATGCCTGTGCAATGTTTCCGGAAGCTGCACGTGCAAAAAGGGACCAAAGGCCTCCTGAAGAAGAGGATACCTGCACAATGTGCGGTAACTTCTGTGCAGTAAAAATCGTTAACGAATGGTTGGACCAATCCGATTCTGACTTAATTAAATAGATATTTTTTATCTATTTTTTCTTTTTTTATATGAAGTTTAAAAAACAGTATTCAAAAAAATTATTAATCTTTTTATATTAATAGCAACAAAGATTAACTTAGTATATAACTTATTTTATGATAATTTTTTTATTAAATGGTGAATTCAGATGACACATTGGATAGAAAACATAGCTAATGAATTAAGTAAAATGGATGTAGAAGAACATGTCATCGCAAGCGGAACCTCCATTTCAGGTTCAATACACATTGGAAACTCTTGCGACATATTTGTAGCCAATGGGATTGGAAAGAAATTAAGAGAAAAAGGAAAGAAAGCTAAAACAATCTGGATTGCAGATGACCATGACCCGCTCAGAAAAGTTCCATATCCTTTACCTGAATCTTATGACAAATACTTAGGAATGCCATACTCCATGATTCCATGTCCTGACGGTTGCTGTGCTAACTTTGTAGAGCACTTTGAAAAGCCTTTACTTTCAGTAATGGACGATTATGGAATCGAAATGGAAACAAAATCCGGTTTTGAAATGTACAAAAACGGAGACTATAATGATTACATCAGAACTTCTCTTGAAAAAGTTGAAGAAATAAAAGAAATCTTTAACCAATACAGAAGAGAACCTTTAGCTGATGACTGGTTACCTTACAACCCAATTTGTGATGAATGTGGTCGTGTAAACACAACTTATGCTTACGATTATGATGGAGACATCATCAAATACAGATGTGAATGCGGTCATGAAGGTGAAATGGACATCAAATCCGGAAACGGTAAGCTCACCTGGAGAGTGGAATGGGCAGCAAGATGGAAAATATTCGGAACCACATGCGAACCATTCGGAAAAGACCATGCGGCCAGTGGAGGATCATATGATGTAAGTAGCGTAATTTCTGAAAAAATCTTTGATTACCCTGCACCATACCCAGTGCCATACGAATGGATTACCCTTGACGGTGAAGCAATGAGTAAATCCCACGGAGTATTCTTCGCTCCTGAAGAATGGTTGAAAATCGGGCCTGCTGAAAGTCTTCATTACTACTTATTCAGATCAAAACCAATGAAAGCAAAAGACTTCTCACCAAGAATGCCTTTCTTGGATTTCATTGACCAATTCGATACTGTTGAAAAGGTATTCTACGATGAAGTGGAAGCTCCATCCGAAAAAGAAGGCAAAAAATTCAAGGAAATCTATGAAATCGTCCAAATGCACGAAGGCAGTCCTTTACCGTTCAGACCTCCTTTCAGATTCCTGGTCAACGCTTATCAAATTGCAGGAGATGACCTTGAAAAACTCTTTGCAATCCTCAAGAAAAACTCACAATTAACTAAAAGCTTTAAAGATAAGGAATTTGGTGATTTAACAGAATTAGAATTAGCCCAATTCAGGGAAAGGGTTGACAATGTGATTTACTGGTTAGATACTTACGCACCTAACTTCGTAAAATTCACAGTGCAAGAGAAAAACATTCCTAACTTGCCTTTAACTGATGAACAAACCAAATTCTTGAGTGATTTAGCTGACTTAATGGAAAATAACGAGTTTGAAGATGCAACCGCATTGCACGATGCAATGTATGAAATCTTAGAAACTCAAGGATTAAAACCACAAAAAGGATTCCAAGCTATCTACAAAATGATTCTCGGTCAAAAACAAGGCCCAAGAGCAGCATCATTCTTGTTAAGCTTAGATAAAGACTTTGTTGTAAAAAGATTAAGACAAGAAGCTTAATCTTTTAAATTTTCTTTTTTTAAAAATCAGATCAAACTTTTAAACTCTTTTTTTAATAAGATTCCATCTGAATCGACGAAATGATAATCCAATTTTTCAAATATTTCAATTAGAATATCCTCTTTGCTATCAAAACTAACAACGACACACTTGAATTCATAGTCAATGGCTATTTTTTCAAGCTGCCTGATCAATTTATAAGCTATTTTTTCACGGTCATCATAAGAATTTAAAAACAAGGTTGTAATTTCGGCACAATTTTCATCATAGACCTTAAAACTTGTACATCCAACGGTTTTACCAAAATTCATTAAAAGTAGAACAACCTGCGGTTCATCTATAAAACAACCGAATGAATCACAAAACTTAATAAATCTTTCATCTCTCTCATCTGTTACTACGATTTCCATTATTTGACCTCAGTTGTATTTCCTACCTTTGCAAGTTCACTGTCCCAAATTTCAGAGTTATTGCACACAAACTTTAAAAATAAATCCCTGCATCTCATATCATTCAATACGACCACTTCAACATCATTGCACTTAAGCAAATTTTCAGCACCCATCAATGTAGTGTTTTCACCAATTACAACACGGGGAATGTTATACAATATTACTGCTCCAGAACACATTGGACACGGTGATAATGTGGTATAGAGCGTGCATTTGATATAATCTTCATAATCAAGACGTCCCGCATTTTCAATTGCATCCATTTCAGCATGCAAAACTGCTGAATCGTTTTGAATCAATTTATTATGCCCTCTAGATATAACCTCTGAATCTTTAACAAGGACGGCACCAATTGGGATTCCACCTTCTTTAAAAGCTTTTTCAGCTTCCTTAAGGGCCTCCCCCATAAAATAAGTATCTTGTGTCATATTAAAAAAAAAGAATTAAAGATGAAATTAATCATCTATTTAAATCTATTGAACAATCCTTTATTGGATTCTTTTTCTAATGCATCTTCAAGTTTTCTGATTTGGTTATTCAAATCAGAAATGGTCTTCTTAGAGTCATTAGACAATTTATCATAACTACTTTCTTTAATTTTAAGTTGAGTGCTAAGACTGGAAATTTCGGATTTGTATCCTTCAATTTCTTTTTTGTTTTTGCTGTCAACCTCATCCTTGTAGTTACCGAGGTCAATAAGTTCTGATCTTAACTTATCAACTTCTTCAGAAAGACCTATGTTTTCTTTTCTAGTATTTGCTAGTTTGTCTTTTAAATCATTTACCTCAGCAGTTAATTGTTTATTTTCATCTTTTACATCATCAACATTCAAGGAAGCTAATTTTTCTTTATATTGATTGATTTTAGATTCAAGTTCTTCTTTAATAGAATCTAACTCGTTCTCTAATTTATCAGCTCTAACCTTATTAACTGCACCTTCGGCACCTAATTTTCCAATTTGATTACTTAAATCTGCATTGATGTCTAATTGATCGAAGTATTTTCTAGTACTTTTCTCAAGTGCATCAGTCAATTCTCTTTTAAGTCTGTTCAACTCAGCATTCTCTTTTTTGAGTTTTGGAATTACTTTATTTGTCAAGTAATTTAATTCGCTGGACTGATTAGATAATTTCTTTTCTCTTTCGCTTAACTTAGCTTTTAAATTATCCACAGTTTTTGAATCAACATCAGCTGATTTCTCTTCGACAGGTTCAGATTCGACCTCATCAGCGACATCATCAACAGGCTCTTCAGCAACCTCTTCGACAACATCTTCTGCAATAGGCTCCTCAACAGGTTCGGAATCTACCTCTTCTTCAACAGATTCAGTTTCAACAGTTTCTTCTGTAGGTTCCTCAACAACCTCTTCAGCAGCTTCCTCAACCGCTGGTTCCTCAACAACAGGTTCCTCAACAACCTCTTCAACAGTATTTTCAACTGCTTGTTCTTCAACAACCTCTTCTACAGGTTCAGATTCAACTACTTCTTCGTTTTTAGAACGATTCTTAATTTTATCTAAGTCTAATTTAACTTTTTGCCCATACATGGCATTTATTGGTTTATCATTGGACATTAATATCACCAAAATAGCAATAATAATTTAAAAAGTTCAACTACAATATACAACATAAAATTTGAATTTAACAATATTTAAGTATTATCAAATTGTGTTCCATTATTACATATCTGAAAATTACAAACATTATTAAATTATGAAAATCAATAGATTATATGTGAAATTAATTTTGTAACTTGTGGCGATACCATGGATTATTTTGATAGATTAGAAGCTGAAACCCATCACCTATACGATATAGCTAATGAGGCAAGGTCTAAAGGGTTAGATGTTGAAACAACAACTGAAGTGCCTCTTGCAAAGGACTTGGCTGAAAGAGTAGAAGGGCTTGTTGGTCCTGAAGGTGTGGCACAAAGAATTAAGGAATTAGAACAAGACATCTCAAGAGAAGAAGTTGCTTTTGAAATTGCTGCCGAGATTGCATCAGGCGAGTTTGAACTTACCGGCGAAAAGGCAGATTATGACCGGGAACAAAGATGCGACCAGGCTTTGAGAACCGCACTGGCTATCCTAACAGAAGGGGTAGTGGCAGCACCTCTTGAAGGGATTTCTGCTGTAAAAATCAAGAAAAACTTTGATGGAACAGAATATATCGGAGTTTATTTTGCAGGACCAATCAGAAGTGCTGGAGGTACAGCTGCAGCTTTAGCCGTGCTTTTAGGAGATAAAATCAGACAGGCAATTGGTATAGACGCATTCAAACCGATTGACGAGGAAATTGAAAGATACGTGGAAGAAGTCGAATTATACGAATCAGAAGTTACAAATCTGCAATACTCACCAACACCAGAAGAAGTGAGATTTGCTGCAAAAAACATTCCAGTAGAAGTATCAGGGGAACAGACCGACCAAGTGGAAGTATCACACAGAGACTTGGAACGTGTTGAAACCAATAACATTCGTGGTGGAGCTCTGCTTGCGATGGTTGAAGGAGTTATTCAAAAATCCAAAAAGATTCATAAAATCTCCAAAACCTTAGGACTTGACTGGGAATGGCTTAGCGAATTTTCAAAACCTAAAAAAGATGATTCCTCAAGCGATGACGGAGGGGACTCTGATATAATTAGTGAACCTAAATATATTCAGGATATTATTGGCGGAAGGCCGATTTTAGGCTATCCTTCTGAAAAAGGAGGATTCAGGCTAAGATATGGAAGATCAAGGAATACAGGTCTTGCCACTATGGGAGTTCACCCGGCTACAATGGCCTTGCTTGAATTTTTGGCTGTTGGAACACAGCTTAAAATCGAATATCCAGGTAAAGGTAACTGTGTGGTGCCTGTCGATTCGATTGAAGGGCCTACAGTCAAGCTTAAAAATGGTGATGTTGTAGTTATCGACTCAATCAAGCAAGCGCGTGAGCTTAAAAAGGATGTTGTAGAAATTTTGTTCCTAGGTGATATGCTTGTTGCATTTGGAGAATTCTTAAGGAACAACCAGCCATTATATCCATCTGGATGGTGTGAAGAATGGTGGATTCAGCTGTTGATGAGAAGCGAAAACTTTGATAAAGACAATAACGATTTAGACTTGCATAAACTTGAATATGAATACCTCTCCTCAATTGAAGCATTTACATTATCTAAAAACTATAACATTCCGCTTCATCCAAAATACACTTACTGCTACAATGACGTTACAATTCAAGATATGAATGAGTTGATTGACCTAATCGAGAAATGCAAATCAACATACAAACAGGATGAGGGAATAACACTAGATTTGTCCTATCAAAAAAGAACATTGGAAGTGATTGGCGTTCCTCATATCGTTAGAGACAATAAAATCATTATTGATAAAGATCATGCTTATGCCCTTTTAGTGACATTATCCAAAAAACTGCCCCAAAAAGAGACTACATTGGAAGCAATCAATGAAGTTTCTCCAGTGGAAATTAAAAATAAGGCACCTGCATATATCGGCACTCGTGTAGGCAGACCTGAAAAATCAAAAGAAAGATTGATGAAACCTGCCCCTCATGGATTGATACCTATCGGTAACAATGGAGGCTCTAGAAGGTTAGTTGCAACAGCGGCTAAAAAAGGCAGCATAAAAGTGGAGATTTCCAGAAGAAAATGTACAAATCCGGAATGCGGAATCAGTTCATTCGGCTCACTTTGTCCAAAATGCGGCAGTCCGACTGAAATGGGAAAACCTTCTTTGAAGACCGTTCCTCTTTCAAGCATGCTTAAAAAGGCATCAGATAATGTAAAAGTCAGGCGTGTTGATGACGTGAAAGGCGTAATAGGTATGATTTCAGAGTCTAAATTGCCAGAACCTATGGAAAAAGGAATACTCAGAGCGAAACATGAAGTGTTTACATTCAAAGATGGAACTATCAGACATGACTCTACAGATTTGCCATTGACCCATTTTGTTCCAAGGGAAATTGGAGTTACTGTTAAAAAACTAAAAGAGATGGGTTATGAAAACGACTGTTACGGAAATCCAATTGAAAATGAAGACCAAATTATAGAGCTTAAGGTTCAGGATATTGTAATTTCAGACAATTGTGGAGATTACCTGCTTAGAACCGCACAATTTATTGATGATGAACTTACAAGATATTATGAAATGGAACCATTCTATAATGTATCCGAAAAAAGTGATTTGATTGGACACCTGGTTGCAGGACTTGCGCCACACACATCCGCCGGAGTGCTTGGAAGAATTGTTGGATTTACAAAAGCATTGGGCTGTTATGCGCACCCTTATTTCCACTCCGCTAAACGTAGAAACTGTGACAGTGATGAAGATGCGATAATGCTGCTTTTAGATGCGTTAATTAACTTTTCAAAATCATACTTACCAAATACTAGAGGAGGAAGTATGGATGCTCCTTTAGTTTTATCTTCAAGAATTGACCCAGAAGAGATAGATGATGAATCTCACAACCTGGATATCTTTGAAAGGTTCCCTGTGGAATTTTATGAAGAAACATATACTCCTCATAAACCTGCTGATGTTTTAGAATACATTGACAATGTTTCTATGCATCTAGGAACACCTGAACAGTATGAAGGACTAATGTTCTCACACCACACATCAAATATACATGCAGGTCCTACCGTTTGTCTTTACAAAAGATTGCCTTCAATGAGGGAAAAGGTAGAAGCTCAAATCAGCCTTGCCGAATCAATCAGGGCAGTCGACCAAAGAGGGGTTGTGGAAAAAGTATTGTCCTCTCACTTCTTGCCAGATATTATGGGCAATTCAAGGGCATTTTCCAAGCAAAAGGTAAGATGCACTAAGTGCGGCGCCAAATACAGAAGGATGCCGCTTACTGGAAAATGCAGATGCGGCGGCAACCTAATCCTTTCGGTTTCAAAAGGATCCGTTACAAAATATCTGGAAATATCACAAGAGTTGGTTAATAGATATCCTGTTTCCCATTACCTAAAACAACGTTTAGAAATACAGGAATACGGTATTAATTCTCTGTTTGAAAGTGATAAATCAAAACAAAGTTCTTTAGATGTTTTCTTCTGAAGAATTCTTATTACTTTTCAAATGCTCTTGGACTTTTAATTTTTATTAGTAAATCAATAATACATATCATAGTATCCAAACATTGTTCGGTTCAAGACGAACATTTTAAATACTATAAAGAACTACCTATTAAATAGATGTTCGTATCAATACGAACAATTATTATACATGTGGAAACATATAGTATAAGCAGCTGAGAGCGTGCTCTCGATTTTTAATAAACTAGGAAAATGGTGTGAATTAAATGGAAAGATTATCAGAAGTAGGAAATAATTTAGAAAAATCCGTTAAAATTAATGTAGAAAAGAATAACGGAATTAAAGAAAGATTCAGTTATGAAAAGCTAGTAAAATCATTAGTAATGGTAGAAACTCCATTTTTTGAATCCGATAAGATTGTGGCAACAGTAGTATCTCAACTATATGATGGAATCAAAACCAAAGAAATCAAAAAGATTGTTTACGAATGTTTAGAAGACATCGACCCTGAAATCGCTAACAAATACTTAGCAAGTACCCAATTAAAAGTACGTACTTCAAGAGATACTATTGAAGCATTCGACTTATCCAAAATTGCAAATACCTTAATTGAAGAAACTGGAGCAAGCCAAGAAACTGCTTTTGAAATTGCAACTGAAACTTGGAAAGAACTCAAAAAATTAAATGTTGAATATTTGACCGCTCCAATGATCAGGGAAATGGTTAACACTAAATTGATTGAATACGGTTTAGAAGATTTAAGAAGCCGTTACACCCGTTTAGGTATTCCTGTATATAACATTACCTCTTTAATTGAAAACGGTAACAGAGATAATGCAAACATGATTCATAACCCTGAAAGTATTCACAAACATGTAGCGGATGAAGCATTAAAACAATACGCTCTTTTAAAAATGCTTCCGGCACACTTGGCTGATGCACACATGTCCGGTGACATTCACATTCACGATTTAGAATTCTTCGCAGGAAGACCGCTAAATTGTCTTCAGCACGACATAAGAACTTTCATCAAATACGGCCTTAAAGTGGACGGTACCGGTGACCACACCTCCATTGCAGGTGCACCAAACCATATGGAAACCTTAATGAACCATACCGGTGAAATCATGCTTGCAGCACAACAAAACATGTCCGGTGGACAATCAATGTCCTTATGGAACGTGTTCGTTGCACCATTTGCAAGAGGAAGAACCTATGAAGAAATTAAACAAGCTGTTCAAATGCTCATCTATAACTTAAACATGGCTTATGCAGCAAGAGGATCCCAAGTTCCATTTACAAGTATGGCATTGGAATTCGGAGTTCCTGATTTCTTAAAAGATGAAACCGCATACGGACCAAAAGGTAAAGTAGTCGGAACCTACGAAGAATATGAAGAAGAAACCAGATTAATCCAAAGAGCATTCACTGAAACATTGCTTGAAGGAGACAATGAAGGAAAACCTCACCTATTCCCAAATACCATCTATACTCTCCGTGAAGAAACAATGACCAGTGAATACGAAGAAGACCTCCGTTTAGTTCACGAATTATCTGCAAAATACGGTTCATCCTACTTTGTAAACATGTTCCCTAAATACAGAGGAAAAATGGCAAACTATATGGGTTGCAGAACCTGTTTACAAGACACCTGGACTGGTGACTGGGATACAGATTGTTTAAGAACCGGTAACCTTGCATATGTTACATTAAACTTACCTAGAATCGGATACCAATCAAAAGACGAATCACAAGTATTCGAATACCTAGACGAATACATGGATTTAGCTGTTGAAACCTTAATGCTTAGAAGAGAACAAGGATTAAAATGTTTAAATGATTTCCACATTTTACCATTCTTAAAACAAGACGTTGGTGGAGAATCATACTACAGAATCGAAAATTCAACATTATCCTTCGGTTTTGTCGGACTTAACGAAATGCTATCCTCATTATTCGGCGAAGGTATTGAAAACCCTGATTCAAATAAGTTTGGTATTAAATGTATTGAATACATCAATGAAAGAGCTAACCAATTAAAAGATGAAACTGGACTTAGATGGTCTGTTATTCAAACTCCTGCTGAATCTACCGCTTACAGATTCGCAACTCTCGATAAAAAACAATATGGAGACCAAGCTATTGTACAAGGAGACGGCAACGCAAACTACTACACCAACTCCTCACACGTACCGGTAGACACAGGATTATCATTGATTGAAAAAATCAAAATTGAAGAACAGTACCATGGTTTAACTCCTGGTGGACACATCTTCCATGCATTCATGGGAGAATCCTACTCAGATCCAGATTCATTAATGAGCTTAACCAACAAAATTGCAAGAAAATCCGATATCGGATTCTGGGCTTACAGCTCAGCATTAAGTTTCTGTCTTAAATGTAAAACTTTAATGAAAGGACTAAACAATGTTTGTCCTACCTGTGGTGAACAAGAAGATGTAGAATGGTATGACAGAATTACCGGATACGTACAACAAGTTGGACGTGCAAAATCTGCATCTGGTGGTTGGAACCCAGGTAAACGTCAAGAATTAATTGACAGAAGAAGATTTGAAGATAACTAAACAGTTATCTTCTTCACACCATTTTTTTTAAACCCTAAAACCACACCCATTAATATTTCAAAAAAATATAATTTTTTTCAAAATTCACCCAAAAACTAAAAGTATATTAATACCATTAAACTAAAATTATAATATTATCATATCACTGATGATAATTGTTATTTTCACATTCTATGTTACTAGTATTTATGGGCTTTTTTAATACTAGGTAGCTGATAACATAGATTTATTATAATAACCCAGACGAGAACTGATTAAGAGGTTATACAATGCAAAGATCAAGAGGATTAAAAAGTAGATCAAGAAAAAAATTGACTAAAGTACAAAGACCGGGCAGAACTAACCCGATTACTAACAGAATGCAAAGATTTGAAGAAGGTGACTTAGTTCACATTACTATTAACCCATCCATCCAAAAAGGACAACCTGCTCCTAGATTCCACGGTAAAACCGGAAAAGTTATCGGTCAAAAAGGTAAAGCATACATCATATCCTTAAAAGATGGAAACAAAGCAAAAGAGTTAATAGTAAGACCTGATCACTTAAAATTACAAAAATGATTTCTATGATTGGAAAAGAAATTATCGAAAGCGAACCAATTCCTGGTGCAAAAGTTAAAAAAGTTCTTGAAGACTTTTCAGACGATAACGAATTAAATTATGAACAGAACATTACCTTAAATCATCTTGCAAGATTTAAAAAATATTCCTGTGAAGATTCAGAAGAAATCGTTGAAAAGCTCCAAGACGAATTTGGCTTAAGGCCAAGAGTCGCAGTTCATATTGTTGATTTAGTTCCTAAAGATTTGGCTGATATGAGGTTAATCTTCGCTAAAGAGCCAATGAAAGCCGACACAGAAGACATGGAAAAAATCCTTGAATTCTTAGAACAATATGATGTTGAAGAATAGTTTCATAACTATTCACTTTTTTTATTATTATTTGAAAAATTATTATCAAACCCTGCTTTTTTTAGATATCTTTATTATACTTAAAAACTAAATTTATAAATAAGTTTATATTATATAGCTAATTTTAGTTATAAAAAACAATAGTGAGTGATAAAGATGGTTGATAATAGAAGAAGAAACGAAAAAAAACCAACAGTAAAAAAAGAACAATATGCTGTTGTGCTTGATTATCTAAGTCGAGGCTATGTTAAATCCGATATGTCAAAATTCGGAGGAAAACCTATTGCTCAAGCTATTGGTACAGAACAATTCACTTTACTTGAATTAGCTCCAAAAAATGGTGTTGATCTAGAAATACAGGACACCGTATATATTGGAAAAGGAAAAAGAGAAAAAATATCTAGAGTACTTGGAAGATTAGATTTTGAAAATTTAACAGCAACAAGCAGAATCGAGCTAGACTATGCGATTCGTGACATAGTTGAAGCAAATGAAGAAAAATACGTTAACTTTTTCAACACTACTGAATCTGTAAGTACAAGACTTCATTCACTTGAGTTAATTCCAGGAATCGGCAAAAAATATATGTGGGACATCATTAATGCTAGAGATGAAAAACCATTTGAAAGCTTCCAAGATATTACAGAAAGACTTCCTACATTGACTGATCCTGCAGGTATGATTGTAAACAGAGTTAAACAGGAATTAGATACAAATACTACTAGAAGAGGTAAGAACAAATATTATATATTTACTCAAGCCCCAAGAAGACCTAAAAATAGATAAAGTGATAAATTGACTAGTGAAACATCCCTATCCTTATCTAAAATTACTAAAAACATTTTAAATCAATATGGGATAAAGTTAAATAAAAATCTTGGTCAGAATTATTTAATCGATAAAAATAAAAGAGACCAGATAATTAACTTTGGAAACATTGATAAAGATGATGTAATTTTAGAAATCGGGACTGGAATCGGTACACTAACAATTGAACTTGCCAAAAAAGCTAAAAAAGTAATAGCTATCGAACAAGACAAAAAGATTTGTGAGATTTTAGCTAAAAGACTTAAAGACGAAAAAATAGATAATGTAGAGTTAATAAATGATGATGCGCTAAACGTTGAATTTCCAAAATTCAACAAAATCATCTCAAACCTACCTTATCAAATCTCATCACCGATTACGTTTAAATTCCTAGATTATGATTTTGATTTGGCCATTCTAATGTATCAAAAAGAATTTGCTGAACGCATGAATGGCGAAGTTGGAACAAAAAACTATTCAAGACTTTCTGCAATGCTCTATTTTAAGTGCAATGTTGAAAAATTGACTGATGTAAGTTCGGAAAGTTTTATTCCAAAACCGGAAATTGACTCAACTGTTGTTGGCCTTACACCAAAAGAAAACAAGATCCCACCTGAAGATTTTAAAATCTATTCTAATTTTACAAAAGCATTGTTCCAGCATAGAAACAAAAAAATCAGGAACGCTTTAATCGATTCAAGACACATCATAACAAATTTAGATAAAAAAGAAATGAAAAAACGTATGAATGAAATTGAATCGGACGAATTAAATGAATATCTTAAAAAAAGAGTTGTTGTTGTTTCTCCTGAAGAAATATTGACCTTATCCAAACAATTAAATTCAATTTTAAATGATTAGATTAACATGCCAGACTTTATAATCAATACTGACGATAATGTATATATCCCCGCTGAAGACAGCTATCTGTTAGCTGATAATCTGCAGATTAAAAAGGGACAAAGTGTTTTGGAAATTGGAACAGGTTCTGGAATTGTAGCAATGTATGCCTCAAGGCTGACTGACAACATTACCGTGACGGACATCAACTTCGATGCCTGTGAGCTTGCACGAAAAAATTTTGAAGCTAACAGCATTGAAAACATTGAGATTTTATTTGGAAACCTATTCGAACCTGTGGAAAATAGAAAGTTTGACGTGATTTTATTTAATACTCCATATCTACCGACCGAAGATGGGGAAGTTCTTGAAGACACTATAAATTATGCATTCGATGGTGGATTAAATGGAAGGAAAGTTATTGATCTTTTTTTAAATGAAGTGGGAAATCATTTAAATGATGGTGGAATTGTGCAGATGATTCAGTCTTCACTCTCAGGCAATGAAGAAACCTTGGAAAAATTAGATAATTTAGGTTTTATAGCAGAAATTGCCGCATCAGAACACTTCTTTTTTGAAGATATAACATTAATAAATGCATATAAGATTTAAGGGTGAAAATATGGAACAATGGAAACAATCAGTACTCATAGGAGTAATACTTGCAATACTTGCAGGAATGTTTGCAGCAATCAGAAAAGAGATTAGCATTTGGATAGTGTTGATAATTATCCTTGCGGTAATCGATATTGTATTTGGACTATACAGAAAGAAAAAAGAAGGAAAATAGGAGAATTAGAATTCTCCATCATAAACGAGCTCTGCTGGGCCTTCCATGAAAGCTCCGAGAGCATCATCTTTTTTATAGACTTGGAATTTTAAGTCTCCACCAGGCAAGTGAAGTAAAATATTCTCATCAAATAAGCCTAGCTTATAGCCGGAAATAGCTGTGGATGTTGCACCGGTACCGCATGCTAATGTTACGCCAGCACCTCTCTCCCAAGTAATCATTTTACCTTCGTTTTTAGAAATAACTTCAACAAAGTGCACGTTGATTTTTTCAGGGAAAACTTCATGTGCTTCAATAGCTGGTCCGTATTTGTTAATGTCAACTTCATCCACATTATCGACAAAGATTATTGCATGAGGATTGCCGACGCTTATGGCTGTTAGATTAAAAGTGGTATCTAAAACTTCCAATTCGCCGTCTAAAAATTCTTCCGCATCACAAGTCATTGGAATTTCAGGAGTTTTAAATGTTGATAAACCCATATCTACTTTAAATAAAACCGGTTCATCATTTTCTAATGTAATTTCAATTGTTTTAATTCCAGCTCTTGTTTCAACAGTCATTTTTTCCTGTTTTAAAATACCTTTCCTGTAAACAAAGTCACCAAAGCACCTGATACCATTGCCGCACATTTCAGCTTCGCTTCCATCTGGGTTAAACATCCTATACCCGATGTCAGCCACGTCAGACGGTTCTACAAACAATACGCCATCCCCACCTACTCCGAAGTTTCTGTGGCATAGCATCCTGCATGCTTCCGGTTTATCCGCTTCTGGAATGACTTCACCAGCTGATTCGTCAATTATTGGAAAGTCATTGCCTATTCCATGCATTTTTGAAAATTTTAATCCTTTTAAATCTACCATAGTATCAACTTATTTTAAATGTGGTGGAATGCATTGTTTTGCATATAAATCTTCAAAGGTTTCCCTTTCACGTACAAGATTGCATTTTCCGTCAGTTACTAACACTTCTGAAGTCAGTGGCCTTGAGTTGTAATTTGAAGACATGGTAAATCCATATGCTCCTGCATTCATGATACCTAAAAGATCACCCTCTTCAACTTCAGGCATAGGTCTGTCACGTGCAAACAAGTCTCCGGATTCGCAAACGTTTCCTGCAATGTCCACTTCCTGAGTATTTTCAGCATCCATCTTATTTGCAACGACAATGTGGTGGTATGAATCATACATAGCAGGCCTTAGGAGTGTGTGGAAACCTGCATCTACACCTATGAATTTTCTGTAACTTTGTTTTACGCTGTTTACGGTTACGAGAAGTACGCTTGCATCCCCAACTATGTATCTGCCCGGTTCCAAATACATTGTAGGGTTGCCCATATCATATTGTTCAATCTTTTCTTTAAACAAGCCGACATTGACTTCTGCGAATTTGTCCAAATCCACAATATTCTCTTCAGGAGTGTATGGAATTCCTACGCCACCACCAAAGTCAACGAATTCAAAGTCAATTCCAGCTTCCTGATGGACTTTTCCTGCAATGTCCATTGTTGATTCAATAGCTAATTTGAATGGTTCAGGGTCCAAGATGCCTGATCCGATGTGAGAGTGCATACCTATTGGATTGAATCCCAATTCTTTTGCCATTTCATAAACTTCAACAGCCTCATTATCCATGATGCCGAATTTACTCATTACTCCACCGGTGATGCAGTGGTCGTGGTGTCCTGCTCCAACCATCGGGTTTACCCTGAATGAAATTTTCAATCCTTCAGGATCGACCATTTTAGCCAACCTTTTCAAAGCTGAAACGGAATCGATGTTTAAGACTGCACCTTCATCGTGCACGAATTTTAACTCTTCATTGGTGATATTGTTACCTGTGAAAAGTATCCTGTCTCCTGAAAATCCTACCATTTTTGAGATGTGAACTTCCCCAGGGGAAACTGCGTCAATGCAGCAGCCTTCAGACTCCAAAATTTTCATAACCGCAAGGTTGGTATTGGCTTTACATGCATAAAACACTTTGAAATCTGGATAATATTTTGAAAAAGCAGAGTAAAATCTGTTATAATTGTCTCTTATTCTCGCCTCATCAATTACATATGTTGGAGTTCCGAATTCTGCTGCAATGTCGCATGCATCGGCCCCTCCAATATCCAAGTGGTTTTTGTCGTTTATTTTAATATTTAAATCCATGATTAAAACTCCTAAAAAAGTTACATTATGTTTTTACATTTGAAATCAATTTTATTTAAAATTTGTGAAGGAAGAAATTTTGCCGATTAAAATTTAAATCAGAAAAATAAAACTAGAATTAGTGATTAAAATGGATATGCCATATGGACTTACAGTAAGAGGAATCATCAAAAATGAAAAAGATGAGATTTTAATTTTAAAAAGACATCCAAAATCAAGAACCGATCCCGAAAAGTGGGAATTGCCAGGGGGCAAAGTAGAAAAGGGTGAAGATTTTGATGTTGCATTGGTAAGAGAAATCAAAGAAGAAACTAATTTGGACGGGACCATTGGAGACTTTTGTGAAGCCGTTCAAAATGATTATGTGCACAAAAGAACCGTGCAAATCATGATGTATCTTAAGGACTTGACCGGAGAAGTTAAAATAAGCGATGAGCATATTGACTGGATGTGGGCCGATACAGAAAAAATGAAAACACTGGAATTATCAACATCACTGAAAAAAGTATTGGAAAAAAAGAAATGGGAGATTTAATCAACATTTCGAATTTCCACACTCATCAGATGACCTTCCTTACATCTTGGACATAAGGAATTTTCTTTTAAAGAGTGGAGTTCGCCGCCGCAATGTTGACAATTGCTCCTATAATCAAACAACAATACTGTCAAATCGGTTGTATGCTGTTTAAGGATGTATCTTATTGTATCTTCATCTGTATTTGATAAATTCTGCATTACGACAAATTTATTGATTTGCTTTTTACATCTATCGCAATAATATCCGTAGTAATAACCCCAGAAGTCATATTTATCATTATCCTTAAAATCATGGATAAATGACTCTTCAATAACAAAATTGTCCTCATTATCAACCGCAAATGCTTTTTCGGATTTAACTTCTAAGCTTCTTGAGCAACTCAAACAATTCTGGAATTTATCATCAAATTTGATGATTTTAAAAGTGTGGTCATAATCCTCAATCAGATGAATTATTTCTTCACTGCTCATTTTTGAAGGATTTTCAGTGATAATGAATTCTTTAACAATACTATCGCAATCATAACAATAATATTCCTGATAATAACCGCTGACTAAAGATTTTGACACTTCAGTGGATGTTAAAAACAATAACATGCCCACATTAATTTCATAATTTTCATCGATCCAGAAAATTTCCAAATCGTGAAAATGCTCATGTCCGCAAAAATCGCATTTATATTTAATGAATTGACCCATAGAAATTACCTATAATATTTCATCTAAAGCTTTGACAAATTCGTCAATCTCTTCTTTTGTAATTATTAATGGAGGTACAAATCTTAAAACCTTATCTGCAGTGCAGTTGATTAAAAATCCTGCTTCTCTGAGTTTGTCCACATACTCAGCACCAGGTTTAGTCAACTCCAAACCAACCATTAATCCAGCACCTCTTACATCAGCAATAATGTCTTTATCTAACTTTTTAAGCTCGGAGATAAAGTATTCACCGACTTCATTAACATTATCCAAGATATTTTCCTCTTCGAATGCATCGAGAACGGCATTTGCTGCTGCACATACCAATGGACCTCCGCCAAAAGTGGTTCCATGGTCTCCCGGAACGAATGCACCGGCCACCTTTTCAGTTGCAAGGATTCCGCCCATAGGGACTCCTCCGCCAATACCTTTAGCCATTGTCATGATATCAGGCTTAACATCAAACAATTCATGAGCAAATAATGTTCCGCATCTTCCAAATCCTGTTTGAACCTCATCAACAATGAATACTATGTTATTTTCATGACAGATTTCTTCAACTTGTTTGAGATAATCCTTATCTGGAACATTTACTCCACCTTCACCTTGAATAGGTTCAAGAATGATGGCAGCTGTATTTTCTGTAATTGCCTCTTTGATTGCATCGATGTTATTGTATTCTACATTAATGAATCCGTTTGGCAAAATAGCTTTAAATGGTTCCTGATAATCTGCATGACCTGTTGCTGCAAGTGTCATTGAAGTTCTTCCATGGAAGGACTCTATAGCGGAAATGACTTCGCTTTTTCCAGTGTATTTGATGGCTAATTTGATGGCTCCTTCGTTTGCTTCAGCACCGCTGTTTGCATAAAATATTCTGTCAAAGCTTGTCAAATCGACCAATCTTTTGGCATAAATCAATGCTGGCTCATTGTAGTATATGCTTGAAATGTGAATCAGTTTTTCAGCCTGGTCCTGAATGGCTTTTACAAGCTTAGGGTGATTGTGGCCTAAGGCGTTTACTGCAATGCCCGCAAACATGTCAAGGTATTCATTTCCATCAATGTCAGTTACTTTTACACCTTCCCCGTGATCTAAAACGAGTGGTTGTCTGGTGAAAGTGTTAATGAAATAATCATCTTCAATTTTAATCAATTCTTGAGTATTCATATTTTAATCTCCATAAACTATTTAATCAATAATATTTATAGTATTAATGTTATTTAAAAATTAGGTGATAAAATGAAAGTCGCAATAATCGAAACTGACAAAGGGAACATTGAACTTGAACTGTTCCCGAATGAAGCGCCTGGAACTGTAGCTAACTTCGAAAAATTAGCAAATGAAGGTTTTTATGACGGATTAACTTTCCACAGAGTAATACCAAACTTCGTGATTCAAGGCGGATGCCCTATCGGAAACGGTACCGGAGGACCAGGTTACACCATTAAATGTGAAACCGAAGGAAACCCACATAAACACGGTACTGGTGCATTATCCATGGCACACGCAGGTAAAGACACTGGTGGAAGCCAATTCTTTATTACACACTGCCCACAACCACACTTAGACGGTGTGCACACCGTATTCGGTCAAGTCATCAAAGGTCAAGATGTTGTTGATGCTATCCAACAAGGCGACAAGATGAACAAAGTGACCGTTCTAGAAAGATAATTTATCTTTCAATTTCTTTTTTTATTTTAAAATTGCTTTTGTTTCGTAAAATTGACATGAAATAAAAGTAAAACTTTAAATAACCTCCTATACATAGTATTTAATAGATTTAACAAACTTATGGAGGTTAAACATGAAACAATATTTATCCCAAAAGCTAAAAATGCAAATACCCCAGGAAAATGTCTTTACTGGATTGGAAATTATGAAGGATTTTGATAAAAGATTTGAGGAATTATCAAATAATTACACTTTGCATGATGTAGAAAAGTTAAAGACATTCATTAAAGAACATGGAAATATTATGGATTTCATTTTTGAAATCACACCGCTAATCAATAAATATTTTCCGAATTATGAAAAAATTATTGAATTCTGTGAAGACCCCGAATTTAGTAATTTGGACTTTGTGATGATATACATTGTTGGCTGTTCATTTGATGAAGATTATAAAATCTTAAAAAGCTTTGAAAATGAACCGTTATACAAATCTAAATTCTCAAGAAACATTAATGGATTACTTTGTGTGGGGTTGTGGTAGAATGGATTCTTTTGATTTTGAAAAATTATACAAAGTAGGAGACAATTTAAAAGATTTTTCAAAAGAAGAAGAGTACCAAAGATCTGCAGTAACACGTTATTATTACTCCATATTTCATTCTGTTAAAAAATACTATGAAAAATCATTTAGAAAAGTATTGCCTTCAAAAAATGGACATAGTATCTTAATTGAATCCTTAGAAAAATCAGCGTTTGAAAATGAAAGGGAATTAGGAGAAAAATTGAGATATTTGAGAAATAATAGGAATCATGCAGACTATATTGCGCGAAAAGTTACTAAAGAAAAAGCAAAAGAATCAAAAAAGATAGCTGATGAAATTTTAGCATTACTAGACCATCTTATTAATCATCCATTAAGATTAACAAAATGAACATCACAGACAAACTCCAATTTACATATTAATAGATCTAATTCCCACGAATGAAGCAAATACAGATGCTATACACAACACCACACAGATAATGCAGGTTATTTGACAGCTGCTTATTAAAAGAGGATAATACTGCTCGACAATCGGCACATTGCCCATCACGAATGCAAACACCAATGTCAATATTCCCAAGCTCATCGCCTGACCGACTGTACGCATTGTCGCTACGGCCGCTGATGCCACGGATGTGTCTTTTGGCGGAACTGAACTCATTATTACATTTGTATTCGGCGGTGAAAACAATCCGAATCCGACACCATAAATTATCATGGCCACTATTAAAAATTCGAGGGAAGTCGCTTCATTCAAAAATGAGAACAAGACCAATGAAACTGTTCCAAGCCCCATACCAATAGCTGCCAGAATCTGTGGAACATACTTGTCGGACAGTCTTCCGGCAATTGGAGCAAGCACAACTTGGCACAATGGTGCTGCAAGCAAAATTATTCCTGCAGTCTGTGAATCGAACCCTTTGATATATTGCAGGTGATAATTCAGTATTGTAGTGACTGCAAAAGTTGCCAGATATGCGCATAATGATGCGAAATTGGCTGACAGGAACTTGCGGTTTTTAAAGAATCTGATGTCAAATACAGGATGGTCCTCTCTTAATTCTATGAATCCGAATATGATTAAGAATATGATACCTAGAACTGTCAATATCACTCCTAATGTCTCATTCAGTATGGTAAACCCATATATGAACAATACCATTCCGATTCCGTAGCAAAGAGACCCTTTTACATCAAGCGGGACGCCTTCAAAAGTAATCCATTCCTCGTCGACTTTGGTCAAAAGCAATACCAATATGACAAGCAAGAACGGAACGCCGAACAGGACTACGGATCTCCATCCCAGTTGGTAATTCAAAACGCCACCAAGAACAGGCGCCAGGGACAGTGCAATATAAACCCCTGTAATGGTTATTCCCAATGCTTTTCCACGCTCTTCGGGATTGAATGCGGATACCACCATCGCCATTGATGTGACATTAAAAAATGCTAGAGCAATACCCAATACTAAACGACAAAGCAGAAACTGCTCGGAAGAGGTAACAAGAACATTAGCAATAGAAATTAAAATAAACAAAATGACACTTATGATTGTTACTTTTTTAAGACCATATTTTCCGGAAATTTGGCCAGCTGGAACCGACAATACCGCAACAACCAACAAAAAGATAATTACAGCCCAGTTTTGAACAATATTGCTCATGTGAAACTCAGCAGCGATTGTCGGAATGACAACCATGACTGAATTGACCGCAAAAACGGCAAAAAATGACAATACTGTGCAAATAAAAAGGATTAAATTTTTTGATTCCATCAAATGAATATTTTAAAATTAAAACATATAATACTTTTCAATAGCAAAAAATTATTTCAACTTAGCCATTAAACCGGATTTTCTTGCATAATGGAACATATACAATTGAACATAACCTGCATTTTCGCCAAACTCTTCCATTCCAAATTCACGCACCTTAGGAACACTAATGTCCTTTCCATCAAAATATAAATAGGAAACGATGCGTTTTATCCAAACATCACTTGGAAAAGCCTCTTTAAAATTAAATCCATAAAGAAGTATGCAATCAGCAACTTTCGGACCGACACCGGGAACTTTTAGAATTGTTTCAAAAGCTTCCTCATAGCTCATCTTTGGAATTTCCGAAAGGTCCATTTCAAGTGTAAAAAGTTCACATGCCTTTCTCATATAAGGCGCCCTATATCCGACACCACATGATTTCAAATTGTTTTTACACTTGCAAATATCATCAATATCAGTTAAGTCAAACTCCTCCTCATCATCCAAAAACACATCTTGAAGAGTTTCAATACTTGGAAATGAGTAAAATCCATTATATTCGCCACCCCATTTCTCTTTCATGTCTGAAACTGATTTTGTCCATCTTTTAATGGAATTATTTGCTGAACAAATTGAAGAAATAACGCATTCAAAAGGGTTTGGGGCTAAAAACAATCTTAAGCCATTGCAGAAATCAGCCATTTCGGCCAGTTCTGAGTGGTTTGACAGATATTTGTAAAATCTATCCAAATCAAAATCCAAATCATAGATGTAACTTAATTTTGAAATAGCTTCTTTTTTGGAAACATCTCCAGTAAAATCAAAATCAAGATACTCCCCGGATTGTTTGACATCAAAAATAACTGGTTTGCCATCAACCATAACCACTTCAAAAAATGAATCGTCAATTTGCCTCCAAGGAGGCTGTGATGTTTGACCTGACAATTGAGTCAATTCCAGGTCAATTGGAGATTTGATAATCATAAACGAACAGCTACATTATTTTCTTTTAAGTATTGTTTAACTTCACCGATGGAATATTGGTTAAAATGGAATATGCTTGCTGCAAGAGCCGCGCTAACATCAGTCTTTTCAAATACCTCTAAAATATCTTTTGGCTCGCCAACACCGCCGCTGGCAATAACAGGAATATCAACTGCATCATTAATAGCTTTATTTAACTCAATATCATACCCTGCTTGAGTTCCGTCTCCATCCATACTTGTTAATAGAATTTCTCCAGCACCTAAATCCTGGCATTTCTGTGCCCACTGGATTGCATCAATGCCTGTGAACTCACGTCCACCATAAATGCTTGAATCAAACCAGCAATAGCCTTTATCAGTTTCAATGACTATTTTATCGGGTGCATCATCAGGATGGTCCACATATCTTCTTTTCGCATCTATTCCAATTACAACTGCCTGTGATCCGACTACTTTTGAAGCTTCTGTTAATAATTCCGGGTTTTTAATAGCCGCCGTGTTGGTTGAACATTTATCGGCGCCTGCCCTAAGCATTTTAATATAATCGTCGACTTTTCTTATTCCTCCGCCTACACAAATTGGCATGAAGACGTTTTCAGTCAATCTGTCAATTACATCTGCCATCGTAGCTCTTCTCTCATGAGAAGCTGTGATGTCCAAAACTACAATTTCATCTGCACCTTCCTCATAGTAGCGTGTTGCGAGGTCTACAGGATTACCTGCATATTTAATCTCCTTAAATTCAACGCCTTTAACGACTCGGCCTTCCGGAACTTGTAAATCACAATCTAGACAAGGAATAATTCTTTTAGTTAACATGATATCAATAAATAAAAAAAGTAGTATTGTTTTTAAAAAACAATAATTTTAAGCAGAATATCTTAAAACAAAACATAATATTGCTATGATTACAGTAGCAATAAGAATATGTTCAGGAGCGAGTTTTGGACCTAAACTTTCTTCATCAAAGTATCTTACTAAACCTGCACCAGTTTGAGGCATAGAAATCTTATCATTTTTTTTCGCCATAATAATCTCCCATAAAATTTAATAAATAAAAATAACGTTTATACTTATTATCTTCATAGTATATAAAGTTTAAATTTTCTCCTTTTTAATTACTTTAATATCGCTTATTCTAGTATCCGGGTACTGTCCGTTCTCATCTTTTTCAACAGCCTTCACCATATCCCATACAGTTAGTAACGCTACGCTTACGCCTGTGATAGCTTCCATTTCAACACCAGTTTTTCCTAAAGTATTGACTGCGCATGTAGCAATGATTTCATCTTCCTTAACTTCGAAATCAAGCTCGATTCCGGTTAATGCTAATGGATGGCAAAGAGGAATTATTGAAGAAGTGTTTTTAACGGCCTGAATTCCAGCAATTTGAGCGGTTGTCAAAACGTTTCCCTTTTTGATTTCTTCATTTTGAATTAGATTGATAGTATTCTTATCTAAGAATATGCTGCCGCTTGCAATGGCTCTTCTTTTTTGATCAGGTTTTCCCCCAACTTCAACCATGTGTACTCCACTATCTGTTAAATGTGTAAATTCATCTGCCATAATATCTACTTCTCACTTACTTCTATTACATCCAATTGTTCACAAATCGCATTAACGCCCAATATTTCGCCTACATTAGGATGGCTTCTTCCGTCATCGCCAGAAATCAATTCCTTGATGTATAATCCGCCTTCGGTCTTAATGCGCATGTTAAATGTCTTATCGTCAATGACATCATATGTCAAATCCAAAACATGCTTGACACGTACCTTATCGGCACGACGCCTTAAAACTCTTAAAGGAGTTTGCTGGTGGATTTCATTTAATTTGGTTAATTCTTCCAACTTATCTTTGTCAAATGATTCATCGCATCTGACAAGTGCATTATAAACCTTATAAGTATCAGGAGAGGATTGTTTTATTTCTGCCTTTCTTCTCCTTTCACAGACATGCAAATTATGATAAGAAGTCTTGCCTTCATTGATTTTATTGATTTCTTCTTCCAACTTAGCCAAATCAAGTTTTCTGATTTTTGGCTCTTTTATTTCCAATACAAACGGCCTTCCTGAACCCAACATCAAAACATCGATGTCTTCACGGCCGGCTCCATGGAATTTTGCCTCCCTTCCCTGGGTCAATTTTAAGAAATGCTCGGAAATCAATTCTTCAACTGATTCAGGGTATTGTTTTCCTGTAAAATTGCACTCTTCACAGCCCCTTCCTTTACATTTGGTGCAAGGCCATTTGGTTTGAGGAATTCCACGTTTCAATTTATTGTATTTTCCTTCGACATATAACGGATTTATTTGAATTCTGACTTTCGGGTCATCTATTAAATCAATGCTGAAAACAATGTCCTGGCTTTCGAATTCGGCTTCCTTATCATACCTTTCCCAAATTTCAAGGCCAATCAATCTATTGACTTCTTTTTTGATGGTTTCAACAGTTAAATCGAATTTTTCAGATAGCTCTTCATCTCTTTCCTGAATATCCTTGCTGATTTTAGAACCTACAAGAAATGTGTCAAATTCGATTCCCAGTTCGTTGATTTTATCATCTATTTTTTTATATAAATCCTCATCTAGCTTATCAAACAGATTATCGCAAACTACACATTCGGCATTATCAAGATTTATTTTGAGCTCTTCACAAACCTTATCTGCTCTTTCAATGTTGTTGCTGCCTTCAATTGTTTTAGATAGCTTGCGTCCCAGACAATTCTTGCATATCTTTCCATCAGTTTCATCTAAAATTTGTTTTGCTAAATCGTACATGTTATCTATTCATGAATTGTCCCATCATACGGTTCATTGCGCCGCCGCCTAAACGGCCGCCACGTCTTCCCATTCCTTTCATTGCCTTTTTGGTGTTGTTATAATATTTTAAAAGTTCTCTGACTTCGCTTTCATCAACACCAGATCCACGAGCTATCCTTTGAATGCGTGACTGTTTTATGATTTTAGGATTCAACATCTCTTCCTCTGTCATGGAAGACATCATAACTTTATAAGAATCAATCTTATCTTCTGTCATCTTGGATGCTTCTTTTGAAATCTTATTTCCCATACCCGGAATCATGTTCAAGACTTGCTGCATCGGACCCATCTTATTCATCATTTCAAACTGGTTTTTCATGTCCATTAAAGTGAATTTTCCGGTCAGCATGTTTTGCATGGTTTTTTCTGCAATGTCTTCATCAATATTCTCTTCAGCCTTTTCAATAAGGCTCTTGATATCTCCCATACCGAGCAATCTGGAAATAAACCTTTGCGGATCAAACACCTCAAAGTCATCGATTCTCTCACCTGTACCGATGAATTTGATTGGAGCACCAGTCTCTGCAACCGCAGACAATGCACCCCCACCTTTTGCTGAACCGTCCAATTTTGTAATGATGATTGAACCTATGTCGGTTGCCTGTGAAAATGCTCTTGCCTGTTCACCGGCTTGCTGACCGATAGTTCCATCAATGACCAAAATAGCTTCGTTTGGTTCGATAATATCATCTAATTCATCCATTTCAGCAATCAAATCGGCTTCTTCCTTATGTCTACCTGCAGTATCGAAAATAATGACCTTTCTATTTTTAAACTCTTGCAAACCTTTCCTGGCTAAATCCAGCGCATCCTTATTTTCAGGATCCCCATATAAAGGAACATCCATCTCTTCAGTTAATTGCCTTAATTGTTCGTAAGCGGCCGGCCTCCATGTGTCTGTACAGACGACAGCCGGATTGAAACCTTTTTTCTGCAGATATCTGCATAATTTTCCGATAGTGGTTGTCTTACCACTACCCTGCAGACCCAAGAATAAGATTTTGTAAGGCCTTTCATTAATGTCCAAAGGAACTGATTCGCTGCCCAATAGGTTTACCATCTCTTCATAAATGATTGTAATTACATGTTCCCTTGGGGTAATTCCCTTTGGAGGTTCCTCTTCAAGAGCCCTGCTTTCTATTTTTTTGGATAAATCTAAAACTAATTTAATATTAACGTCAGATTGGATTAAAGCACGCTGTATATCCTTTACGACTTCTTTTATAGTTTTTTTATCAATAACGGACATTCCCACTAATTTTTTCATTGTATTAGTAAGATTTTCCCCTAAATTTCCAAGCATTGCCATAATATCACTTTAATAATAATTCATATTAGCAAAATTATATAATTGTATTAAATAATATTTATATTTATAGTAAGTTTTAAAATTTTTGTGTGAGACTATGTTAGAAGAAGTAAAAAAATCATTAGAGGCATCACCAATTGTGAAAAAAGGTGACTATAATTACTTTGTTAATCCGATTAGTGATGGTGTTCCTGCAATGGACCCAAAAATGCTTAGAGAATTATCATTAGTTGTCCATAAGCATGCAGATTTAGATGTTGATAAAATTGTGGCTGTTGAAGCTATGGGAATACATCTGGCTACCGCACTATCCCTCGCAACCGACATCCCATTTGTCGTAATCCGTAAAAGGGAATATGGCCTTGAAGGGGAACAGCAAGTCTATCAAAAAACCGGTTACGGCTCATCAAACCTATTCATAAACGATTTGCATGCCGGCGAGAGAATTTTAATCATTGACGATGTTGTAAGTACCGGCGGAACATATGTGGCCTTATTAAACACCTTAAAAGATATGGGCTTGGAAATCAAATCCGCAGTTGCCGTTATTGAAAAGGGCGACGGCAAAAAATTCGTTGAAGAGCAAACCGGTATCGAAATATTATCCATCGTAACCTTGGATGTTATTGACGGAAAAGTAGTTATCCACAAAACAATTGAAGATTAAAATGTCAATGTATGATATGGATTTGGACAAGGTAATCCGTAAAATAAACTCAAAAGATGCTAAAACCGTTGGCCTTCAGTTTCCGGAAGGCTTAAAAATGCAAGCCGTAAAAATTGCCCGCAAAATCGAAGAGGAAACCGAAGCTACTGTAATCATTTCCGGAGATCCCTGTTTTGGAGCATGTGATGTGGGCGACTGGAAAATGAAAGGTTCGGTCGATTTGATAGTTCACTACGGACATACCCCTCTTCCCTTAAAATATGAAGTTCCGACAATCTTTATTGAAGCGTTTTCAAAAATAGACATTAAAAAGGACCTGGAAAAGGCACTAGAAGAGCTGAAGGAATACTCAAGAATCGGACTCGTTACAACAACACAGCACCTGCATCTTCTAAATGAAATCAGAGATTATCTGGAAGACAACGGGAAAGAGGTTGTTCTCGGATCATCCCCATCAACCCGTAAAGGACAGGTTCTAGGATGTAACTTCTCATCCATTAAGGACCTGGAGGTTGACATATTCCTGTTTATAGGCAGCGGAAACTTCCACCCTTTAGGAATAAATCTATTTTCAAACACCCCTGTACTGGCTCTAGACCCATATAACTCAGAAATCAGAAGAATGGATGAATATGCAGACAGAATCTTAAGAATAAGATTTGCAAGAATCACAAAGGCGGGCAGCGCCAAGAAATGGGGAATACTGGTATCCTCCAAAGAAGGCCAATACAGGATGAAGCTTGCAAAAGAAATCAAAAAGACCCTTGAAGATAGTGGAATGGAAGCGTATATCATTTTGGTAGATAATGTTTCACCAGATGTATTGCTCCCATATCTTGATTTGGACGCTTTTGTCGTTAGCGCATGCCCTAGAATAGCTATTGACGATTCGCAAATGTATAAGAAACCTCTTTTAACACCGCAAGAATTGGAAATTGTACTTAAAAAACGTGAATGGGAAAACTACCAATTGGATGAAATTTTATTCCATGAACGTTACAATTAATTTTAAATATTAATATGGATAAAATTATAATATTAAATAAATTTAATAGTAAATCTTTATTTTGGTGATTTTAATATGAGTAATGAAGAAAAACAAATTGTAATGCCTGGAGATAAATTAGGAATTATTGAACAATATCTGCCGGGAGAAGGTACTTATGATGATAATGGCGAAATTAAATCATCAGTACTTGGAAATGTTAAAATTAATCAAAAAAAGAAGATCATTTCTGTTGTGTCAGATGCTAAACCTGCTGTCTTAAAAGTGGGCGACATTGTATATGGTCAGATAACTGATATTAAACCACAAAGAGCTAATGTAAATATAGAATGTATAAAAGATAATGCAAGACCATTAGCATTACCTTATATGGGTGCTATACACATCTCTCAAGCTAAAAAAGATTATTTAGAAAAATTATCTGATGCTTTTAGAATAGGAGACATTATTCAAGCAAAAGTCGTTAAAATTACTGGAGATAATGTTGATTTAGGCACTGTAGATGATGATTGTGGAGTCCTAAAAGCAATGTGTACACGTTGTAGAGATTTCATGCATACTACACAAAAAGATAATGAACTTCAATGCAATACATGTAATAAAAAAGAAAGACGTAAAGTGTCTAAAAACTATGTTAATGATTAATTAAGGTTGATAAAATGGAAAATTTCGAAATAGTAGAAGAAAAAACTTTAGAATTAACTTTTATTGTAAAAGACGAAAGTCATGGAGTTTGCAATGCATTAAGACACATTTTAATGCAAAATCCCGATGTGGAATATGCTGTTTACAATATCGATCACCCTCTTACCGGAAAACCTGAAATGACCATCAAAACAAAAAGAGGAAAAAGACCAAGAAAAGTATTGAAAAAAGCAGCAGAAGAACTCCAAAAAGAAAGTGCTGAATTTAAAAAACTTATTGATGAAGCTTTATAGCTTCCCTTATTCTTTTTTAGTGATTTTATGGCAGATTATAAAATCCCCTCTTTAACAACTGATATTTTTATTTTTGATGATGATTTTAATTTTATTTTAATTAAACGAAAAAACGAACCATATAAAGGTTATTGGGCACTGCCTGGAGGGTTCGTTGAATACGGCGAAAGTGTAGAGACTGCAGCTATACGAGAAGCAAAAGAAGAAACAAGCATTGATGTTGAACTTAAAGATTTAGTCAATGTTTATTCAAACCCCAATAGGGATCCAAGAAGACACACAGTTACCGTAGCATTTACCGCTAAAGGTGATATAGCAAGTAGAAAAGCTGACAGTGATGCAAGTGATATTGACATTTTTTCACCGAATGAATTAGATGAACTCAATATTGCTTTCGACCATAAGGAAATAATAAAAGACTGCTTAATTAAAGCCAAAAATAGCAAATAATGCTATATATTTAAATAAGTTAAAAAAAAAATTTATGTAATATATATTAAATTTTTATAGAGGAGAGTTAAATGGAATTTTGTCCTAAATGTGGAGCGATGATGCTTCCAAATAAAGGGGTTTTGAAATGTAACAGTTGCGGTTACTCTGATGAGTCATCAGACAATAAAGAGTACAAAGTTTCAGGAAAAATTTCTGAACATGAAGAGACTGTTAAAATGTTAGGCGAAGATATTGATGTGCGCCCAACTACAACCGAAGTTTGCCCCGAATGTGGAAATGATAAGGCTTATTATGAAATAAAACAAACTCGTAGTGCTGATGAGGCACCTACACGTTTCTTTACTTGTACTGCATGCAAACATTCTTGGAGAGAATATAGCTGAGGGTTTTTTATGAAGGATTCTAAAGAAAAAGAGCATAGAATTTCTAATTTAAAAGACATGATAAATAATGTCAAAAACGACGCTATAAATTCAGATGAAGTAGAAGAAGATAGTGAATTGATTGATTATCTTAACGAAGACAGAACAGATATTGATGAATTAGAAATCGATGATGAATTTATTTATCACCCTGGTGATGAAGAAGAAAATGCTATCAATTTAGAAGACCATCCTATTGATGAAGAGTTTATAATTAAAACTCCAAAAGAAGAAGACCTCGAAGATAAAACTGAATATTCCGAAGCTGATGAAGCAGAAGATATCATAGCGGACATGACTGAAAACTTCGATATGTTCGTAAATGCAAAAATTGGTAAAACCCCTATTTTAGCAATAATAAGCTCAGCATTAGGAGTATTATTAGTTTTGATATCCATATTCATTTTCAAATCCCGTAGTGATAGGGTAATAGATAATGTTGCCTCTGGAGAAACCAACTTTATTTTTGTTATTGTCCTTGCAATAGGAATATTGCTATTGATTTATGGTTTGTACAGAATTCTTGACCTGAAAAACCCAATCAAGGGAATTACAGACAATATCAACTCTATTGATTTAGATGATGACAAAAGCAAAAAGAATATGGAAACTCCAAATGAGAATATTATTCCAAAAAGTAATATTCCATTAGATAAGGATTCTTATAAAATTGGAGAATTCGACATTGGAGATTTAAAAAATAAACTTAAAAAACCGGCTACTTCTAAAAAAACTATACCAATCACCGAAAATATTGATGACATACCTCCAGCAAAAGAAAAAGAAGAAAGTAAAAAAGGACTAATTGCTGAAGAGATTGAAGATATGGAATATGAACAAGTAAAGCTTGATTATGAAACCATTGATGATATTTTCGCTGAAGTAGAGGATATCGATGAAATGCCTATTATTTCTATTGATTCTGAAAATAAAAAAGAAGAATAGGAATAATATTTTTTTATTTTTTGGGCCTGTAGTCTAGTCAGGAATGACGCAGGACTTCGGATCCTGAGATCGGGGGTTCAAATCCCTCCAGGTCCGCTTAATCTTTGAGTCTCACAACTGCTTCTTTGAAAAAATCAGGGATTAAAGATCTGTACATTGGGCTTTTAAACAGCATGTTAATATCACTGTCTATAATGTAAGTGTAACATGAATCATCTTCTGCTCTCATTCCACGGCCATATGCTTGCATTAAAGTCATGACGGTCTTATAAGCATACCATTTTTTATCTCTTTTCATTCTCATGTTAACCTGCTTATCGCCAAGATAAGGGAACGGTATTTTATATATTACCTGGAATCTGCATTTATCGTATGGCAAATCAACACCCTCACTCATTGAAGGGGAAACCAAAACCAATGGATTTTCATCCTTTTCAAAGAAATTCAATATTTGTTCCCTGTTTTTAGGGGTATGGGAAATAAGCCTTGAATTGTATAGGTTATTTGTAATATACTGTTGGCATTTATAGCTGTGAGTGTGAATTAATCCTTTATCTCCTTCATGTTTCTTTAATATCTCTTGCAAAATTGGAATTGTCTTTGGAGCAGTGTTTTTAATTCTGTTTGCAGACATTTTCCCGGCCAAATTAAGAATGATTGGTCTTTTTTCTTTTGTAAAAGGACTATCGACCTTTATATGATAAACTTCATTAGGGTTCAGGCCCAGCCATTGGGAAAACATCTTATGGGACAGGATAGTCGCACTCATAAATATGACAACGTCACCATATTTCAACAAATTGCTTTTTGCATAATTATGAACTCTGAGCGGTTTAAATGTAACGCCAGTTTCTTCAGTGTCAATAACCCAATTTCTAGGTTCTTTGTCTAGGTTATTTTTAAGAGATTTTAGTCTTGAAATTGTTGATCTAATTCTATCCGCCTTATTTTTACTGACATCCTTTAAATCAATGTCTTCATAAGCATCTCTAATGGCATCGATTTCCATTTTCCAATCTTCAAGTTCCCCGTCCTTTAAGGTTTCGGGTGAAATTCTTTTATTAATGTCATTTTCAAGAGTCCTATTGTACAGAGTAACTTCCATAGTGGCCATTAGCTTATTTTCAATATTATGGGCCTCATCCAATATCAATAAGGAACGGGTACCAAAATGCTTTACATAATTAAGTTCTACTATCGCATAATCATAATTCATTAAAGTGATTGGGGAATTTATCGCATTTGCTTTCTGATTCCAGTAATGGCAATGACTATCAGATTGATAAAAAACAATCCCTCCAAATGAGTCTTCAAATGCCAATTCCGCATCCAAAGTCGGATTTTTAGCAACACCGTAAGGACAGAAGAACTTACTGGAAGTGGGTGTTGTTTTACAAGCTCCAATATCACAGCTGGACTCTAAATTATCATGTAAACAAGCAAAATTGCTTCTTCCTTTAACCAATGGAAATTCAAATTCATCAGAGTATTGTGACTGCAGTTGTTTTGTCATTGTCAGGATATAAGCGGATTCATACATTTTGGCAAGAGTTGTGGCTATTGCTGATTTGCCTGTTCCAGTGCCCGCTTCAAGAATAATATATTTAAATCCCTTTTTGATTGCATCATTTATATCTTGAATAATGTCCAATTGACCTAATCTCGGTTCGGCAAACGGGAAATTTTCGATTATGTCATCATCAATATGGGGATACAATTCTTTAAGGTATGCTGCAGTTCCTTCATCCTGCTTATGGTCATCGACCGAATAAACTTCAGGAATAGCATCATCTAAAATAGATGAACTTCGAGGTTTAGAAAAACTAAACAAGTTTGTTGGACCTTTAGATTCCTTTTTTGGGTACTTTCCACAAGTACAATTACTTTTAAGCATTCCACAATTTGGACAAAACAACGAATTTGACATTAAAAATATATTAGGTAAGTATACTATAAATAAATTATAGGAAGAGCATTTGCAAAATAATATTGAAAATGAAAAATTGTAAAGTAAAGTGATTATATGGCTGAAAAAGGAAAATTATTTGGAATTGGTGTTGGACCTGGAGATACTGAATTGCTTACTCTTAAAGCTGCAAAAGTATTGGAAACCGTACCTGTAATATTCTCACCAAAATCCTCAAAAGAAAAAGATAGCATTGCATTATCAATTGTAAAACCTATACTTGAAAAAAGAGACGATTATAAAAGATTAATGATAGTTGCACCTATTTTCCCAATGATTGAAAATAAAGATGAACTTGAAAAGATTTGGGATAGCGCTTCTGAAATGATAGCACAATACCTCGACAGCGGAAGGGACGTCGCATTCATTACACTTGGTGACACTTCCGTATTCAGTACCTATTCTTATGTTCAAAAAAGACTGATTGACGATTATGAAATCGAAACAATTCCTGGAATTACCTCATTTACTGCATGCGCAGCAACTAGGAACAAAGCTTTGGTCGAACAAAATCAAATTTTAACAATCGTTCCTAAAATTGACGATAGATTAGAACAAGTTTTAGAATACAGTGACTCTATTGTGCTTATGAAAGCATCAAGGAATACTGCTGAACTTGAAGATACAATAGAACAAAAAGAAAGAAATAAGGAAATTTATTCTGTACAGAACTGTACCCAGGAAAATGAAAAAGTAATTGAAGGCTTTTCAACTGAAAAACCTTATTTAACAACCACAATTATACAATTTAATGATGATTAGTAGGATTTGATGTTTAGAGGTTCTACCTCAAACACACACTTTTCATCACCCATTGTGTAGCATTGTGTTTCAATGACGCTAACAGGCAAATTAAAGAATTCTGAAAATAATCCTTCAAAGATTCCAGTATCCAAATAACATGCTGGTTTTCCTGTTTTTGGAAGCAATTCACATTCAAAGCAATCGTAAGTTGTGATTTTAATAATTTGACCGATTTTATAAGTGAGCCTTCCAAGGCCTTTTCTTTGCCAAAATTCAACAATGTTATCCATAAAGACATCCAAATCATCATCATAGAGCTTATTAAAAATAGATTTACCGATGCTATTTCCTGTTGACTGTAAAATCGGATCAATATTTATTCCTTCCTGGATAAGCATTGCCTTTAAAGTATGGAACAATAATGTTGAAAATTCTGCATCAGCATCAACAATATGTTTGATTAGATAATCAGATTGGGTTTCTTCGATTTGTTTTGGTTCTGTTATGTTTACAGAGCCTATATATTTGGAATTAAGATAAAATATTTTTTTTCTGTTATCAGATGGATGAACTCTGTATGAAATAACACCCTTTTCTCTTAAACTTTTTAAATGAACGGAAACTGTTGATTTAGATTTACCTGTATTGCTAACAATCTCATCAAATTCCATATCCCTGTCTCTGAGCATTTCAAGAATTGTAAGTTTTACTGGACTTTTGACAACATTAACACCAACATTGTCATTCAAGTTTGAAAAAATCTGAATTGGTTTTTGTTCGCTCATATAATCCCCCAATATATAAATATGTTTGATATTATTTAGTTAATAAATATATCTATTAATTAAAAATTGTTCAAATTTATAAATTTTATGAAAAAAGTTAAACAATTTACAATAAATAAAAAAGAAAAATACGAACTGTTCGTTTTTAATATATAAAATAGTTCGTATATCTAACTACTTTCACTGCTGAAATTCCAACATGGAATCTTATATTCCAAATAGCTCTTTTGCATTTTCCGTAGTTATCTCCATGACTTCATCTTCTTTCATGTCCAACTCTTCCGCTATTTTTCGGATTATATACTTTAAGTTTAGTGAGGTATTCTGTTCTCCCCTCTTTTCTTCTGGAGTTAAATATGGAGAATCCGTCTCTACAAGCATATGCCTAATATCGATTTCTTTTACCATCTTTCTTATTTTTTTGTTGTTAGCGTGAGTAACCGGGCCGCCTACACCTATATAGAAGCCTAGTTTAATAAATTCCTGCGCCATTTCGGCCGAACCCTGATAACAATGCATTGATCCAACCACATCATGTCTTTTCAATATGTCAAATGTATCCTGCATTGCCTTTCTGGAATGCACTATTACCGGCAAATCGTGCTTTTGTGCGAGATTCAGCATCTTTTCAAAGAGCTCCTTTTGCTTATCCTTATTGTCTTTTCTGCGGTAATAGTCAATACCTATTTCGCCTACTGCTACTACTTTATCACTGCTGAGCTGCATATCCAATAAAGAAATGTCTTCATCTGTTATTTCATCTGCAAAAGAATGGAAATAACCCAAAGCGGCATATGCATTTTCATATCTGCCGGATAATTCCAATATTTCCTTGTTGCTTAAAGGATCAGTGCCGTTCAATATAACAAATATGTCATTTTTTGCAGCTTCCTTTATTATCTCCTCTGCATTTTCCATTTCACTATTGTAGATATGGCAATGCGTATCTATTATCATATAATCCTCTAAAATTTGATTAAGTTTTTATTGTTACAATTGGATATATATAAATTAAATTAAGTTAAACTTTTTGGTGAGCGCATATGGATGAGAAATTTTCAAGAACAGAAATGTTAATTGGAAATGATGGAATAGAAAAATTAAAGGATGCTAAGGTTGCCATTTTTGGTATTGGTGGCGTAGGCTCTTTCGTTTGCGAAGGACTTGCCAGAAGCGGAATAGGAAATTTCATTTTGGTGGACTTTGACAAGGTAGATGAAAGCAATATCAACAGGCAACTGATTGCAACAGTAAAGACAATCGGCAAATATAAAGTCGATTTGATGAAGGAAAGAATCCTGGAAATCAATCCGGATGCAAACGTTGAAGTCCATAAGGAATTTTATATGGATGATTCAAAGACTAACATCATTACAGAAGACCTCTCATATGCCGTCGATTGCGTGGACACCCTAATGGCCAAGATTGGGATAATATGCAAATGTGATGCCATTGATGTTCCGGTCATCTCTTCAATGGGGGCTGGAAACAAATTGGATCCAACCATGTTTGAAGTAGCTGACATTTATGAGACTTCAGTATGCCCACTTGCCAGAGTAATAAGAAAGGACCTTAGAAAAAGAAATATAGAAAAATTGAAAGTGGTCTATTCCAAAGAACATCCGATAAACACAAATGAGCATGCCATAAATCAGAACAGAAAGTTTAAAGTGAAGGGCAGCATTTCATTTGTGCCATCTGTTGCGGGACTGATAATCGCCGGCGAAGTGATAAAAGATATTATTAGCAAATAATTCTAGGAAATTCAATTATTTTCACTTTTATCTAATGCATTTTCTGTAATTCTGACTGCGCCCGAACAATGAATGCGAACCACTTTGTGTTCATCATTTTCCGCAACCCATTGCAATTTTTCCAAGTAAGGTTTAACGCACTTAGGTTTTCTTTTTCCGACTACCCTAAACATTTCAGGCGCTTCTATGCGAACCTTTTCGTTTGAATCCCCAATCATATCATAAAAGATGTATAATTTTTCACAAAACATCTCGGGAGCGTTCGTTGCAATGTTTTCACAGGCCCAAACAAAAGCTAGCCTGACATTTCCCGTTTCATCGTTTCTTGTTTTCATCAATCTGTCCAAATAGGGAATAACCAAATCTTTGTCTGCCCTTCCGATCCTTCCCAATGCGTTGATTGACCTTTCCCGCAGTTTTGGATTATCATCTTCCAGATACTCTGCAATTCGTTCAATATGCAATTCCACTGGTTGAGGATATTTCAATCCCATTTCACCAAGAATCCATAATGCTTTTGCTTTAACATTAACGGAATACTCATCACCTAGTTTTTCTGCGACATTATCGATATTGCTTTCCCAATCATTACTTTTCTGTATTTCCCTTAATTCTTTTAATGTTTCTTTTTCATCTTGCTTAGGCATTATTAAATCCTCTAACTTTTGAATTGAACTGTATTTCCACAAAAAGTCATCTATAAAATTTGTTTTTGCGAATTATAAAAATCCTTTAAATTCTTTTTATCCTCATCGGATAGATTATGCCAACGAATATTCTGTATGGCTCCTTCCAATGCCATCAATCTGTTTAGACATGCGCTTTCATCAACTTCTTTAATTTTTAACCATGCTTCCTTACTGCCGACGTTAATCAAGTCATCAACTGTGTTTATTCCAACATCATTTAGTTGCTTTTCCACTACTTTACCTATGTTTGGCAGTTTAGACAGTTCACCCATTTCAACACCCAAATAGCTATTTTGGAAAAATTGATTAATTTCTTTTAAGGAATTTATTTGTTTTAAGATTTAAATTTTTCATTAATGATTTGGGAACTATTCGGAACCTGACCGTTCACAGTCAAATAACATTAACGTTCAGTAATATCTATTGAAAACTCACTTTCCAAACGCCTGCATATATATCCCAGTTCAAAATAAGATTTGATATTCAAAAAGGCATCCGTTAATGTAAATGCTGATCAATAATATTAACGATTGGAAAGAAGCTTTTGATTTGATTGACGTTAGCATCAAGAATATGGCAAGGTTCCTATGGAAAGAACCCGCATTATATTGTGAAAAAATAGTGTCATTTCACCACTATTATTTCAACAATGTGATTGAATGCCTCTTTTGATTCGGGAACCATTGGATATAGCGGATAGACATGAGCCATTTCCTCACCAACATTCAATTCAACATCAATGTCATTATCTTTTAGATTATTGTAGAATTTTACAATATCAGGATAAAATATTTCATGTGTTCCCACAAATATTGCGGTTTGCGGAAGTTTTTCCACATTGCCGAAGAGAGGACTTATCCTATAATCCTTCGTATCCAAATCACCTGCCCAAGCCTTTCCCATTTCAATCAGGCCATCCACTCCAAGCATTGGATCAATGTTAATATAATCATCATAGTCTCCAGACATCGATACATCGACCCAAGGAGATATTAAAATCAAATGTTCAGGTTGAGTAAGTTCTTTAGTCGCCAAATATTCACAGAATGCTGCAGACAATCCTCCGCCGGCTGAATCTCCCATTATTGTTATAGGTTTTTCGAATTTCAATAGCAATTCATAAAGGTTTTCAACAATCTCATAAGTCTCTTCGAAGGTGTGGTTAGGTGCAAGCGGGTATATTGGGGCAAATACTGTTGCATCAGCTTTTTCAGCAAGTTTATCGCAAAAAATTATATGAAAATCTTCTATTTCACTAATGTAAGCCCCTCCATGAAGATATATGATAAGATTTTCAGTGGTTGTGCTTTCATTAAAAATTACCATTTGACATCCAAATAGCTCTTTACTTTTAACTTTAGTGTGATATATTCTTTTAGGGAGTTCATATATTTCATCTTCCTCAAAAGAACGCTTTTCCATAGATTCAAGTGCCACATTTTTATCACTGGCTTGTTCTTTATAGTCTTTATGTTTTAATGCTGATTCTATAATGTTAGACATTTTTGACATTTTGACATCCTTTTTTAATATATAATCTAAATTTTATTTATTTTATTATATAATGTTTAATAAAAAATTAGCTATACAACACTGAAATCAGATTTATTTTTCAGAAATAAAAAAAATAGATTATATGAAAAATATATAATAACTAACCTATTAACAAAATAGGATATTTATTTGAAAAAAAACAAGGTATAGACTAAATTAAAAGAATTATTAGAAATAAATACGAACAATTCGTATAAAACGTATGATATAGTTCGCAACCTTATCGATTTGAACCACAAAACTCTACTAAAAAATTTATTTTAATTAATTATAAACTTTTTGAAAATTGTTTTAACCCATGAATTGGATTAAATAAATCATCATTAACATTAATGGTTAGAATATTAAAAATAAGAGTTAAAAAAAACCTATATCAAGAAGTTTAAAAATCAACATGTGATGTTGATGTTAAAAAAAGAAATGTGTTAACATAAATGTTAACAGAATTTAAATTTCAAAAACTTTTGGAGGCTCTCCGGAAAAGTCGGCGATAGTTGCTTTGCCTTCCTTAATGGTAAATACTTCAAATGTCGGATTGTCACCGGATTCATATAATGCCTTTACAAGATCATTGGCATCAATTACCTTTTGCTTGATTTCCAAATCATCGATGAATTCGACTTTACCGGCAATTCTGAGCCATTGGAATTCCGGAGTGGCTGCAGTCATTTCAAAGTTAGGGTTTGCATCCAATTCCTTATACATTGGCTTTTGGTTGCTGGTACAGAAGTATGGTTTGTTATCTTCTGCAAAGTAGAAGAGTATAGGCCTTACTTTTGCGTTTCCGTCAAGTCCTGTAGTTGCGAGATATTGCTGAGGATTTTCAGTTAAGAATTTTATTACTTCTTCCATTTATAACACCATTATTTATAATACTAAATCGCTTTATTTTATTTAGCATTAATTATAAATTGGTTTTATAGCTAATATAAGCTTTTTGTTACTTTAAAGTTACTAATAATCGATTAGAGTGATTGGTTACTTTTACGTAACTAAAATTTTATTAATAATCGCCAATAGATAAATTCATATCCAAATGGAAAAGTGATACTATGGCTAAATTCGAAAGCAATTACTGTCCGGTAAACGAAACCTTAAAAATCATCAGCGGAAAATGGCATCTTCTAATCATCAGGGATTTGTTCTTCGGCAAAAAAAGATTCAAAGAATTCAAGGAAGATAAACCTAATTTGAGCAATAAGGTTTTAACCGAATGTTTAAAGGATTTGGAATCAAATGGATTGATCTCAAAAACCAATCTGGATGACTCCAAAATAACAGAATATTCCTTGACTGAAGAAGGAAGAAGAATAAATAGAATTCTTTATGAACTGGCCATATTCACTTTAGAAAAAGATGATTCCGCAACAGATGCCGAATCTGAAGAATTTATAAAGATTTTTAAAGACACATTAGATATTGATTAACAATAAAATATTATTCAACTAAGGAGAATTGGATGAATAGAGAAGAACAACTTGATTTTCTAATTAATTATTTGATTGATGAGAGAAATGAAGCAATTGAAATTCCACAAGACTATAAAGCTAAACGAGATCTGCTTCGTTCTTTAATGAATGTAAGAATGCCTTTAAAAATTTCAGACAAATTTCTAAAAGTTCAGGATGATTTCCTAACTGCTGAAACATTGGCTAAAGATTTAACTTCGGTAGAGGATATAAAGGATGTCAACGGCAAAATCCTGCTTTGGCAAGGAGATATTGTAACTTTGAAAGTTGACGGGATTGTTAATGCTGCAAATTCAAAATTATTGGGTTGTTTTATTCCCCTTCACAATTGCATTGACAACATGATCCATTCAGCTGCGGGAGTGCAACTCAGAGACGAATGCAACAGCATGATGCAACTGCAGGGACACGACGAAGAAGTGGGCAAAGCCAAGATTACAAATGCTTATAATCTGCCTTCAAAATATGTAATCCATACGGTTGGTCCTGCAATCCCTTATGGCTCAAAACCATCAAAAAGCGATTGTGAAGCATTAAAGAATTGCTATAGGTCTTGTTTGGAAATTGCAAGTGAAAATAATCTGGAATCACTGGCATTTTGCGGCATTTCAACTGGAGTGTTTAATTTTCCACGAGATTTGGCAGCCAAAATAGCTATTGATACTGTTAAAGAATATTTGGATTCAAATGAAACCAGTTTAAAGCATGTGATTTTTGACGTGTTTTCAGATGACAGCTATACAACATATAAGGATTTATTGTTTTAGGAGAAAAATATGGAACCTTTCGTTAAAAGATTAGATAAGGCATATGACGCCATTGATTATGCAGATTATATTCTTGTTGGTGCAGGTGCCGGATTTTCTGCAGCTGCAGGCATTGAATATTCAGGAAAACGTTTTAAAGATAATTTCAAGGATTTCATTGAGAAATACGGCTTGACTGACATGTATTCTTCCGGATTTTATCCATTCAAAACTTCAGAGGAAAAATGGGCCTACTGGTCCCGTCATGTTTACATGAACAGATACTCCGTTGGCAAAACCGAATTATATGAACAATTATTGGAACTGGTTAGAAATAAGGACTATTTCATCCTAACGACTAATGTAGAACATCAATTTTGGATAAATGGTTTTGAAGACGATAGGATTTTTGCAACCCAGGGAGACTATGGCCTTTTCCAATGCAGCGAACCATGCCATGAAAAACTATATTCAAATAGAGATTTTGTCTTCAAAGCTATTAAAAACATTGCCGATTGTAGAATCCCCTCTGATTTAATACCGAAGTGCCCGGTCTGTGGAAAGGAAATGGCTTTGAATCTAAGAGTCGACAATACATTTGTTGAAGATGAGAAATGGATGGAAATGTATAACAATTATTCCAGATATCTGGAACATGTTGATGAAGACAAAAACACTGTATTTTTAGAGCTGGGCGTTGGCTTTAACACACCTTCGATAATAAGATATCCATTTGAACAGATGACATATGACAATCCAAACACCACATTAATTAGGTTAAATAGAAGCTCATCACAAGCAATACCTGAAAACAAAGATAAGACCATTTGTTTTGATGAAAAAATTTCAGAAATATTTACATATTGGCTTTCGAGGATTTAAATTATCAATTCTTCAGAACACATAATCTTTGAATTAACCTATAAAAATACGAACATTTCGTATAAAACTTATAAAAAAGTTCCGATACTTATCGATTTCAAGCACTGCAACTCTGATACAGAATTTATTTTCTAAATAATTATAAAATCAGGTTGTTAAGAGTAATAAATAATGTTATGTTGTAACCAATTCATATTCAATAGCTGGAATACCATTTAAATTAGTTGTGATTCTATTCATTCCAAAAGTTTGTGTTTTATTATGGACCGGAACTGCTAATTTGACTTTTAAATTTATAGCATCTTCAGTGATTATTGATTGAATAGTAATTTTAGTTAAATTATTAAAATGACTTTTATCCAGATTGAATATTTTAGATGCATTTAGAAATTCAAATGCAACAGGTTTACCATCTTTATCAATATCCAGAATCACATCATTGTCTAATTCAAGTGAAACTTCATATTCATAATCATCCACACAATATATGAATAATGAGTCTCCTTGACTGTCATAATCATATACTACTTTGTTGTTCATTTTCTCACCCTTTGATTTCTATAAGTTTCCATAACAGTTACAAACTTCACATCTTTATTATCATTTATACCTATCACTAATGATATATCTTTTGTAGGTCTCTGATTGTGTTCAAAATATAATCTAAATTTATTGTAATCTTGCTTGATAATCCCCATTAATGGATTGTGTAAGAATGTTTCAAAGATTAGGCCAAAATCTCCAATCCGTTGAATATTCCTAACATCAAAATGTTTAGTATCAGGCATGAACGATTGATCACATGAATTAATTATTTCAATTGCCTCTTCAATAGAATAATCTCTCATTTTTAAAACCTTTATTTTATATTTTAAAAAATTTAATTTAATATTATTTTAAAT
>NZ_JBGUWC010000168.1:0-16443 GCF_045220775.1 Methanobrevibacter sp. | reverse complement strand
TTTGCCAAATTATCGAAGTATCCTTGGATGAATATGACTGGTGTTCCCTTATCTCCGGAACCGCTGGTCAAGTCACATAATGAACCGATCAAGTCAGTCAATACTCTTGGAGTTGTTCCTTCGGTAATCATTTGTCCGGTTAAATCTTCATCTTTTTGTTTGATTTCTTCTTTGATGGCTTCTTTTAATTCTTCGCCTTTTAAATGAGCGAACTTATTATCAGAAACATATTTCAATTTTATTTCATTCGGATATCCGATTAATCCGCTTGTATGTGCTGGTGAAACGACAGGGTCTGCCAATTCCCAAATTTTTCCGACAGGATCTTTAAATGCCCCGTCACCGTAAACCATCACTTCAATCTGTTTGCCGGTAAGCTCAATCAACCTTTTCTGTACCTCGTTGACTAAAGCGTCGCCAGTTTTTGGGAACAGCTTCAACCTTTCTTCAGTTGCCTTGTTGGAACCGAGCAATCCGTAATCCGGGTTGCAGCCGGAGTCTCCGATAGGCTCAACCAAGATTTGGTGGAGTCCGTATACATTTGCTCCATGCTCCTTAAGCAATTTTGTGGTTTTTTCTCTTGTATGGATATCACAGGTCAAAACATCAGTGTTATAATCAAGGATTGTCTTTACATCGTTAGAAAAGACAAATTCTACTTCACAGTCTTCACTTTCAATCAATTCCCTGTAAAAGTCAATCATGTTGATTCCGGTGAATGGGTGTTTCCATGAACCGAAAGTTTCCTTGTACTCATCTTCGGATATGACACTTCCCAAATTATATTCGCTTTCCTCTAGAATATCCTCATCCAAAATGCCGTTTCCCACTTCATCTGCCGGGAAAGATGTCAGAAGGGTAATCTTGTCCATTCCCCTTGCAATACCTTTTAGAATAATGGAGAATCTGTTTCTGCTTAAAATTGGATTTGTCACTCCAATGTTTTTGGATGGGAATTTGTTTTGCACATCCTGTGCGACATCATCTACGGTTACGTAGTTTCCTTCTGAAATACCTACGACCGCTTCGGTAATTGCAACAATATCTTTATCTCTGAATTCGAATCCTTCGCTTTCCTGTGCTTGGATTAATGAATCTACAACTATGGTGGCCAAATCATCGTTTTCCTTAATAATAGGTGTCCTTATACCACGCACTACAGTACCAACACATCTCATTTTTTGCGCTCCTAAGAATAAATGTTCGCTGGAATATAATTCCAACAACCCAATAATTCTATATTTTTCAAATTATATATACCTATAAGATTATTGTTGGAACTGATAAAATCAGGAAAAAATCTAAATTTCCATCCTAACCAAAAACTATATATACTATGAAGAAAATATAGTTAATGTTCTAAGAACAACACACCTAAAGTTTTTAGAACAAGCTCTAATTTTATTACAGCTTTTTTTTCAAATAAATTTATAGGAGAACCACACCATGAAAATTTTAAAACTCAAAAAACAAAAACACAATGAACCTAAATTTGACGAACTTGACAAAATGCTCTGCGATTTGGATGCATTCTTCAATGAAGACGCAAAACCAAATGACAAAGAGTGGAAAAAGAACTTAAGCATCCTCCTTGATTTCCAGGATGATGACGGAAGCTTCAAGCTTTTCGATTCATATAAGATTCCAAGCGATGCAAGAGTTGACTTCTGCTACTTGCCTACATACATCTGCACTGCAACCCTGATGAAGGCATACCTGACAGATTCATCCTCATTTGCCTTGGAGGAAACATCAGCACTTAAGAATGGGCTTAAGATGTCCTGTGCCAAAAACTTGCGCGGACACGGATTTGAAGCATTTAAAGGCCAAATCGAAGCCCTGAACATATTCATGAAAGCCGGACTCAAGGAATTCATAGACATTTATCCTGACCTTTGCCCAGAATTCAGCGAGATGATTAAAAACATCATCTGCAAATTCCAGGAAATGGAATCCAAAGGAGACTTCTTCGGACCATGGGGCGAAAGCTATGAGGACGACATCAAAGCCATCAACAAATACTTTTCTCAAAGGAAAGTGTTCGTCTATGGAACACTCATGAGAGGAGAGGGCAATCACGGATACCTCCAGAACAGCACATTCCTTGGCAAATCCTTCATTGAAGGCTATGACATGTACGATGTCGGATGGTATCCTGCAATCACTCCAGGATCCAGCAGAATCATCGGCGAGCTTTACCAGGTCCCAATAGAGGACATGCCATCAATCGACGCCCTTGAAGGGGAAGGCCATCTCTACCTCAAAAAATGCGAAACAGTAACCGATAGTGAAGGAAAAACCACCTTAGCATTGGTTTATGTTTACAATAGAGATGTTTCAGGCCTCAAGAAAATACCCGTATGGGGAGACGAATACGTATGGTATGTTTCATACGGAAGCAACATGCTGAAGGAAAGATTCATGTGCTATATAGAAGGCGGATCTTTTGAAGGCAGCAGATACCGCCAGCCTTGCGACGATACAACACCGCCTGCAGCTGTGAAAGCTGTTGAGATACCATATGACATGTACTTCGGAAACTATTCCGGTTCATGGGATGGCTGCGGCGTTTCATTCCTTGACACAACCAGAAAGGGAAAAGCGCTTGGAGTGGCTTATCTTATAACAAAAGACCAATTCAGCCATGTTTCATCCCAGGAAAACGGCGGACGTCCTCCTCAAGAAGGATACTCATGGTATGAAAATATCATCGACCTTGGAGAAATGGACGGCTTTGAAGTGAAGACAATAACCAATAATGAACTTCGCCAGTATAACGAGCCAAGTCCAGCATATTGGGACACTTTGCTTCAGGGAATAAAAGAAAACTGGCCGGACATGTCAGATGAGGACATTGAGGATTATCTAAATAACTGCATCAGAGAATAATCCTCTTAAATCTTTATTTTTTTAAAAATAATTTATATCATTAAATAAAATATAAAAATATTTGAAGTACGACTTTGCACAAAAACACAGTCAAAAAGTAAAAAGAATAAAAATAAACAAAATAGTTGGCATAACCCCCATAAAATGTTAAAACAACCTATAATCACTCTTACGTTTAATAATATCAATTATTTCAATCCTCTTATTCTTTTCAGAGACATAAAAAATTATTCTATAACTTCCAACCCTAGCCCTTTGACATCTCGGACATTTTGCACTACTTAGCTCAATGAACTCCGCATTGTAAGGATTATCTAAAATTTCATAATATTTTTTAGTTATCCTTAACAGTAGCTTTTTGTCTTTCTTATGTTTTTTGAAGAATTTTTTTACTCAATCATGTTCAAATAGGTTATATGTCATTTTTTAAGCTCTTTTTCTAATTTTGATATTCTTTTCTCTAAGTCTTTTAATGTGACTTCAGATACATTTTCTAGAGTGTCATTTTCGAAATTTTCAATATCTTTGTTGTAAACTTCCGCTTGTTCATCAGAAAATTCTTCATTTTCATAATAATAGTTAATTAAGAAATATATAACATCATTGAAAGTTTCATTTTTGGATGCGAGTTCAGATAATGATTTATGGGTTTTTTCAGAAATTTTAATAGTTTTTGTCATCATATAATTTCACCAATATATAGTATACTCAGTATACCATATATAATTTTCCCTAACATTACCTGATAAGAAGCATCTGATAATCAATTAAAGATAACTCAATAAGCAATATATTAAACTAAAAGTTAAATATACTTTTTGTTTTAAATAAAAGCAATATTATTAGTTTAAAATAATTTAACATAGTAAAAGCAACATATTTTGAAAAATAACAATATAAAAACTATGGAATAGGCAAAATCTACAAAGAGTAGAAAATTAAATCAATTAATAGTTTATAATAAAATAAAATTCAAATAATCTAAAAAAAGAAAAAAGAAACAATGAAATCTATACGATTCCGTGTGCGGGAACTGAGTGAAACCACCCTACTTTTAAAAACAAAGTATGTTAAAAAATTCCCATTAAACCTTAAAAATTGCTTTTATCACGTAAAATTGCTTTGAAAAAACCATATTATATAAATATTTGTATAATCTTAAAAAAAAATAATTATTTGCCAATAAATGAGAGATGTAAACTATTTAAATGATAAAATACAATTAAATATTAAAAATATTGCTGAGGTGAATGCATATGGCAAAACCTATTGGTGAAACTCCAACATTATACGGCAAAGAAGCTAGGGATTTTTTAAGAAAAATGAATGAACCTCCTAGCAGAGAAGACCGTGAATTTAGAAAAAAATGTGAATCTCAAAGAATAGTCTTATTTTAACTTTTCTTGAGATCAAGATACAAATAGAAAGTTTGTTCAGGATTCTGTTTAATAATCATTTCTAACTTCTCTTTAATTAATTCATCATCTTTTTTTAAGTTTGAAAAGTGATTATGAACAGCATAAAAATTATATGCGCTTGCATAACCTTCAACAATGATAAACCTTAATCCTACATCATTTTCAGATAATTTCCTAATGGAGTTTATGACATTTCTGAGGATATGTGAACCTAAGCCATTATTTGTATATTTTTTATCGATTGCAAATCTTCCTATTTTTATTGCAGGCAATGGTTTCTTTTTGGGAACCTTTTCAATATTTTCATTGTAATGAGGTTTTAGTTTTAACCGGATATTTTCATCACGAATATTTTTTAAAGGAATGGTATCAGTCAGCAATGATACAAACCCAATTATCTCATCATCACAAGTGATTAGTTTAGTGATATTTATTTTATCATTTTGTTGGATTAATGCATCATTTTTAATAAAATCATTTAAATCATCAGAGTCGCATTCAAAATTACTTAAATCGTGTTTTTCTGTTAATGTTTCAAATTTATAATTGTCTTTAATATATTCAATATCCATAACTGCCTTCATTTACTTTATTTTACATTTCAAAAGAAAACTAGTCTCAATTTAATAATTTAAAATATTTAACTAATTTCAATTGAATATGAAACCTATTTAATATTACCTTAGTAAAATATAGCACATATTAACTTGTGAAGTGCGACAGAGTGTAAAATCACAGATATGAAAAAACACGGTAAACCTACAAAAACCACACTACAAGAAGTAAAAAAATTAATTTAATTAAAATACTTAAAAAGAACTAAATCAATTTAAAATAAGTTAATTTCATGTTTATAAAACTAAAAATTATTTATAATCTATATAAAACTTAAATAACTAAAAAAAGAAAAAAAGAAACAAGGAAATCTATACGATTCCTTGTGCGTTCATAGCGTCAACAACTTTCTTGAATCCTGCAATGTTTGCTCCTGCAACATAGTTTTTGTCGAGGCCATATTCCTCAGCAGCATCTGCAACATTTTCAAAGATGGTTTCCATGATGGTTTGTAATCTGGAATCAACTTCTTCAAATGTCCAGGATAACCTTTCTGAGTTTTGAGACATTTCTAATGCAGAAGTTGCTACACCACCAGCGTTTGATGCTTTACCTGGGGAGAATAATACTCCATTTTCTTGCAAGTATTCGGTTGCTTCGATGGTGGTTGGCATGTTTGCACCTTCAGCAACAGCGATTACTCCATTTTCCACTAAGGTTTTTGCATCTTCTAATTGCAATTCGTTTTGGGTAGCACATGGAAGAGCGATGTCACATTTAACTGTCCATACGCCTTTTCCTTCGTGGTATTCAGCGCTTTCTCTTGCTTCAGCATATGCAGTTAATCTTTCTCTTCTTACTTCTTTGATTTCTTTTAATAACTCAACGTCGATTCCTTCTGGGTCGTAAATCCAACCGGTTGAATCGGAACAGGTAACAGGTTTACCGCCTAATTGTTGAGCTTTTTCGATTGCATAAATAGCTACGTTACCTGCACCGGATACTGCAATGGTTTTTCCTGCAATATCAACATCGTTTGCTTTTAACATAGCGTTTGTGAAGTATAATAATCCGTATCCAGTAGCTTCAGTTCTTGCGAGAGATCCACCGAAGGATAATCCTTTACCAGTTAATACACCTTCGTATAATCCTCTGATTCTTTTGTATTGGCCGAACAAGTAACCGATTTCGCGACCGCCTACACCGATATCTCCTGCAGGCACATCAGTATCAGCTCCGATGTATTTGCATAATTCGGTCATGAAAGATTGACAGAATTTCATGATTTCTCTGTCGGATTTTCCTTTAGGATCAAAGTCAGATCCACCTTTACCTCCACCGATTGGAAGGCCGGTCAAGGAGTTTTTGAAAATTTGTTCGAAACCTAAGAATTTAATAATACCTACGTTTACAGATGGGTGGAAACGTAATCCGCCTTTGTAAGGTCCGATTGCACTGTTGAATTGTACACGGTATCCGGTGTTTACTTGTACCTGTCCGTTGTCGTCTATCCATGGGACACGGAATTTGATTTGTCTTTCCGGATTGGTTAACCTTTCAAGAAGTGCATTTTTTCTGTATTCTTCTTCGTTTTCTTCAATTACAACCCTTAAGGATTCCAATACTTCGCGTACAGCTTGGTGGAATTCCGGTTCGGAAGGGTTTTGTTCAATAATAGTTTCTATTACATCATCTACGTATGACAAAAATATTCCTCCAAATTATAAATTTAGATTATTTTTAATATCATTAAATTCCAACTTCTGTGAGAATTATTAACAATACAATATAATTTTTGAAACTTCTTATATTTAAATATTTTTCAATTTTTAATAAAATATTCCGAATATTATTCAAATAAAATTGGATTTATCTTAAACAAATTATAAAATATTCAATAAAACTTATCAAATTAAATATTTCTTTTCAGATATTAATCTAAAATGTATAATTAAAATTATTAAAAATGTACAAAGTCGGAAAATGATTGCCACCGAAAAATCAAAACCCAATTGTCTAGAAATGACCCCCGTTTACCTAGAAAATCCGAACATACTCAACAATCCCCCAATAAATTTTAAACAAAATCATATACATTTTAAAAAAGCATATCTTCTTATATACTATAATTAATAAAGTAACTATTAATGTATACTGAATTTTAAAATTCAATATACAAAATAACAAAATTAAGGTTGGAATTGATGAATAGAATTACCAAAAGGCAATATGAAAATTTAAAGAATAGCTATCTGAGCAAAAATAGAAGCCTATACTCATTATATGTAGAACTTAACAAAGAAAACAATGTCAATAAACACTTGTTTTTTCAATTGATTAACCACATTCGCCAAGAAGAGGGATTGAATCATTACTATACAAAAAAGCAAAAAAAGAGAAATAATATTATAGAAAATTTGGATAAGGCTCCAAATCACTATAATTAGTAATCTACATAATATCTTAAGATTGCCGCAATTCCACCGAATGCACGGTAAATCTGGTTTCCTTCTTCGGTTTCAGTGGAAATGAATTCAACATCAGTGTTCATTTCTTCAGCAAGTTCAACAAACTCATCAGCCAAATCCATGGAATCTGTTTCTTTTAGTATATCATTACATTCAGGGCATTTTTCCTCAAGATTGTCCGCTTCAGCCTGTGTCTTGACGGTAATGTCTTTTTGATAACCGCAATTGGAACAGGTGAATGTCTTGCGCATGCTTGTCAGATCTTCAGACAAAAGCAAGGTATCTACAGCACCGACAATCAGGTTATTCCTGACTTGCTTTTCACCATAGGAACATAATCCCTTATCTTTCCTCAACTCTTGAATAAACCTCTGAACCAACTTTTTCTCATGCATTACATCGAGGTTTTCCAAATCGTCAGCAGCCCTTGCAATGACTTCACGAATGCCCTCTTCACCGGTATAGGAAGTATCGACTATACTTATGATCTTGTCCTTAAGCTCATATTGAAGATAATCCCCTTCATAGAAATCTTTTTTGGTGAATCCCGGACCTCCTAGGATAATTCCTTTCAAATCATCCTTTAAAGGCAGGAACGCTTCGTTCATATGGTCTCCGATACGTTTCAGGAACTGGTGAGCAAGATCTTCAATTACACGGTCAAACCTTCTTTGGGACTGACCCCCTGCCTTGTGCTTGCCAGGAACACCACTGGTCAAATGCCCAAGGATAGTTTCCTTTTTACCTTTCAAAGTAGCGTATGTTGCTTCATTCCTGTCGATAACTGCAACACCATATACGTCACGCTCTTCAATCATGAACTCCAAAGGTTCAACGAAAAATTCGTTATTACATTTATACCAATAGGTTGTAACCGGTTCAGGCGGTTCTATAACATATTTTTCCATCTTTTCAGTACCCGGACCGCCTTTCGGAATCATTCCCACAAAAATGACCAAACCGTTTTCTGGAGGCTGCTTGTATAATTTGATAGTTTCCAAAATAACCGCAATGGCGGACTGTACATTTTTTCTTGTTTGTTTACTCTTGATGTTAGCGCTCTGCCCCATTTCATCACGCATGTGCTTACCAACATCACTCAATTGTTTGGTTGGTGGAATGTAAACGGAAACAAGCTCAGTACCTCTGCCTCTTTTTTGTGCCAATTCTTTTAATGTCTTCTTAAATTCATATAATTCTTTTGATGATACTTCTGCCATGTTATCCCTTATAATAATTAAATCAGTATAATAGTAATAAATATCTTCTTTTAAATATAAATAATTAATGAAAAAATAGCATAATTAATCGAATTTTAACAAAAAACATAATAATCAATTAAAAGAAATAATTGTGTAATGAAATGGAAAATCGGTAATGTCGAAATTGAAAATCAGGTTGTCCTGGCGCCGATGGCCGGAATATGTGACACTGCATTCAGAAGCATCATAAAATCAATGGGCTGCGGACTTATTGAAACGGAAATGGTTTCTGATAAAGGAATCATGTATGAAAACTACAAGACCCAGGAGATGCTGGTCATGGACGAGTCAGAGCGACCGATAGCGCAGCAGATTTTCGGCTGTGAAGAGAAATCGTTCAAAATAGCTTCAAGATACATTTATGAAAACATGAACCCTGACATTATCGACATTAACATGGGGTGTCCCGTCAAGAAGGTGGCCATAAAATCAAAGGCCGGCAGCGCCCTTCTAAAAGATCCTGAAAAGGCAGGTAAAATTGTTGAGTGTGTTGTTGACACGGTTCCGATACCTGTTACTGTTAAAATCAGAAGCGGTTGGGATGAAAAGCATATCAATGCAGTTGAAATTGCAAAAATCGTTGAAGATGCGGGAGCTTCAGCCATTACCGTTCATCCGCGCACAAGGCATCAAAGATATGACGTTGCCGCAGACTGGTCAATAATCAGGGACGTCAAGGATGCGGTGGAAATCCCGGTAATCGGAAACGGGGACATCAGGACATGTTATGATGCCAAGCGAATGATTGACGAGACAGGTTGCGATGCAATCATGATCGGGCGGGCAACACTTGGAAACCCTTGGCTCATAAAGCAGTGCATAGAATACCTGGACTGCCAAAAGGAACCTGAAAAAGTCACCATTGAGGAAAAGATTACCATGGCAAAGATACATGCCAATCTGCTTGAGCAAACCAAACCGCATAAGGTGGCATTATCCAGAATGAGAACACATACTGCCTATTATCTAAAAAGGTTATATGGAGCTGGAGACATAAAGCCGCTGCTATTTAAAATGAACACCAAAGAGGAGATATTTGAACTGTTGGACAACTATCTGAAATCAGAGCAGGAGCAAAGAGCCAAACTTTTCAAATAATTCAATATCATTACTGGAAATTGTATTGATTTCAAGTAAATCCATGCCTGTTATTTCTTCAACTTCACGGGCCAAATGAACATAGGTATCCGGATACTCGTTATACCCGAACAGATGCCAAATCACATTATCTTCAAAAACCAATTCCAGATACCAGTCATATCCTTCCAAATCATCGGGATCGCGCGCATTTGACTTGTTGTGATACTCATCAAAAATCCATGAATATACATGATATTTTTCCAATAGGCTTAAAATCAGATTACATTCGCTTTCAGACAAGTCCTTATCAACATAACCGTCGATTCTTTTCTCTTTAAAGTTTACAATCAAACGAGGCTTTGGAATGTCATAAGGATAAGTCTGATAATGCCCAAATTCAATGGTCTTAAGGTTTAACCTTTCACCATCAAGATAAACTCCATCCTTTTCAATGTCAAAGAATAATGGAGTTACAATTTGCCTTTGATAATTCAAATGGAGCACATCAAAGCCTACCAAATCAAACAACAGTTTGCCGAATTCGACCCAATTTTTCGGGAAATTGGTTTTAAAGCTGTATTCTTCAAAATTATCGGTTGAATATATAATTACATTGCATGAATAAATCAGCTCAAGCTTTTCGAAGTATGAAAACTCTTCGCTTTCAAAGTCTTCAAACAGCTTCAATTCATTGAAGGCGTTCAAAAATTCATCTGCCTTTTCAAAATCGAATGTTCGAATTTCACTGGTCATCTTACGCCTTAAGTCAACCAGAACATCAATCCATGAATCATCACAAAGACTGCTTTCGGTTAAAAATTTATCGCCGCTTCCCCGCTCAGAAATTTTGTAATATGAACTGTTATTTGTAAAATCAATAGTGAAACATTCATAATGCCTGTTAAGGCGTTTAAAATTAAATCTCTGCGTAATCTCAATTTTTTCAATCATATATATCAATAAACCGCTTTTGAAATCTGAAGTTTATAATCACTAAATATACTATTAAGACAAAAGTTTATAAACCTATTATTATTAAATTAATTAAATAAGTGATAGTATGGTTTTAAGAAGATGCCCACAATGTGGGTCAACAGGCGATGACATATACGGTTTTTGTATAAAATGCGGATGGGAATTTCCAAAAGTTAAAACAGGAGAGCATTTCTGCCCATTATGCGGATATCCAAATCCAGATGAAGCGGATTTCTGCGTTAAATGTGGAACTCCATTGCTTTTCAAAAGCCAATTTGAAAAAGACAATACTTCTTTAAACCCAATCATAATCAAAAAAACCATATCGGCCGGCCCGGGCAGCTTACAATATGACGGAAAGACCAAATGGCTAATCATCTTCGGTTATCTGTTTTCAATATTGGGAGGCCTTTTAGGATTGATTATTGCAATTTACCTTATTACAAGAAAAGATCCAAATGTGAGAAAACATGGAATAATCCAATTGGCCATCTTCGGATTTTATATCGCTTTAATTGCAATCCTATATGCAACCGGAAATATTCCTGCTGATGCATTTGCAAATTATCAGCAATTAATCCTTGGTAACTTTACCATGCCTTAAAGGTATGTACATTATTATTGCGCCGTCGCCGTTTTCGTAATACCCCGGAACAACCCTATCTATTTTAAAACTGAAGTTTTTATAAAACTCAACGGCGGCCGTGTTATTCTCATTTACCTCCAAATAAATCGCATCAAGATGGAGTAGGGACAATATGGAAATGGCCTTTACAAGCAATTGTGTTCCAGCACCCCTGCGCCTGTAATTCTTGTCAACAGCTATGGAGATAATGTGGCCCTGGTTTTCATATTTTATCCAAAACATGACATAACCGATTACATAACCTTCTTCTTCAGCCACCAAAAAACCGATTCCCATTTCATATAACTGTTGAAACATGTTTATTCCATAAGATTGACTGAACGACATGTTTTCTATTTCAAAAACTCTTTTTAAATCATTTGGAACAAACTTTCTAATTATCATGACAAAATTAAATATTAAAAGCAATGTATTTAATAGTTTGTATGATAATATTAATTTGAGGAAAACAATGTGGCAAGATTTCACGGATTACATCTTGAATGAAGTTGGCGAAGATACTGTCAAAATAGCCGAAATAGGCGTCGGAAAGTTTGACAGGATAGCTCAAAGCTTGGATGAAAAAGACAACATCACAGTTATTAAAACCGACATCAACCCCAATGATGCCGGCACAATAAAGGATGACATTACAAATCCCAACATGGACATATACAAGGATGTCGATATCATTTACTCAATCAGGCCTCCCAGCGAACTTCAGCCATATCTGGTAAAGCTTGCCCAGAAAACAGGTTCGCAATTAATCATTAAACCATTAACTAACGAAGATTTGAATACTCCAAGAATCAAAATGAAACTGAAAAATTTCAATAAAGCAAGTTTCTACATCCTAAGGTGATTTGATGGAAGACATGCTATCCAAATACAACACATCAACACAGGGGCTTACAGCAACTGAAGTCCAAAAAAGACAGGAAATCTATGGTTTAAATGAAATCGAACATGAAAAGCCAACACCAGCAATCGTATTATTTTTATCCCAATTCATTGATATCCTTATAGCCCTTTTGATAATTGCAGCTGTCGCATCGCTTTTGATAGGTGATGTCATTGATGCGGGAGTCATCATGCTTGCAGTCTTTCTCAACACCGTTTTAGGATTCATTCAGGAGTACAGATCACAGCGCGCAGTCGAAAGCCTTAAGGATTTGATGGTTAAAAAGGCAATCGTTAAAAGGGACAACACAATAAAGGAAGTTGACGCTAAGACATTGACAATAGGTGATGTAGTCGTTCTTGAAGAAGGCTGCAAATCACCTGCAGATTTGGTTTTGGTTGAAGCCAAAAACCTGACTTGCGATGAGTCATCACTGACAGGCGAATCAGAAGCTGTCCGCAAAGAGATATCCGATGAAGTTTATATGGACTCCAATATCATTTCAGGCAAGGCTTTGGGCGTTGTAGAACAAATCGGAATGAAAACCCAAATTGGAGAGATTGCAAAAATCATACAGCAGAAGGATGAACCGACACCGCTCGAGGTCAGGGTTACAAAACTTGGAAAAGTGCTTTCTGCAATTGCAATCATTGTCTGTATAGCCATTTTTATTTTAGAGCTAACTAAAGGGGTTGCTCTTGTTGAAACATTCATGACTGCAGTTTCACTCGCAGTTGCGGCCATTCCCGAAGGACTACCTGCCGTTTTGACATTAACTCTTGCTTTAGGCATGTCCGAGATGGCGTCATCAAATGCCATTGTCAAAAGATTGCTTTCCGTAGAGACATTAGGTTCATGCACTAAAATCTGCAGCGACAAAACAGGCACACTAACCGAAAATAAGATGACCGTAGTTGAGAGCTTTTACACAAACGAGGACAAAACCCTTCTGATTTCAAAATTGTGTAATAATGCAGTCACTGTTGACGGCGAAGTTATCGGAGATCAAACTGACGGCGCAATCCTTAAGTTTGCAGATGATTATGAAACAACACTAGAAAGGATTGATGAAATCCCTCTTGACAGCAATCGTAAAATGATGACTACTATACATAGACTGGACGATGAAAATGATATTGTCTTGACAAAAGGTGCGCCAGAAATAGTTCTAGATAAATGCAAATACATAGATGATGATGGAAATATACAGATAATTAATCAAGAAATCAAGGAAAATATATTGGAAAAAATTGATGAAATGAGTGAAAAATCATTGAGGGTAATCGGATTTGCATACAAAATAAATGATACCGAAATTGCTGAAGAAAACCTGACATTTACAGGACTACTTGGACTGATAGATCCGCCAAAGAAAAACGCAAAAAAAGCCGTCGATGACTGTATCAAAGCTGGAATTGATGTGATAATGATTACCGGAGACCATGAAAGGACAGCACGCGCAATAGCTAAAAATCTTGGAATATTGACCACAGGACGCGTAATAACCGGTGCTGAGTTTGAAAAGCTAAGCAATGAAGAGTACCTGGCCATTGCAGAAGATATTCAAGTTTATGCAAGGGTAAAACCAACCCAAAAGATGAGGATAGTAGAAACCTTGAAAGACCTCGGAAACATTGTTGCAATGACCGGTGATGGAGTTAACGATGCCCCTGCACTTAAAAAGGCATCAATAGGAGTTGCAATGGGTGACGGATGCGATGTTGCCAAAGAATCAGCAGATATGATTCTGCAGGACAATGACTTTTCAACAATCGTAAAAGCTATAGAAGAAGGCCGTAAAATTTATGACAATATTAAAAGATTCGTCAAGTTCCAGGTTTCCACAAATGTCGGAGCGATACTGACAATTGTAGGAACTTCACTTTTAAATCTGCCGCTGCCGTTTAATCCTGCACAGCTTTTATGGCTCAATATTGTAATGGACGGACCGCCTGCACAGACTTTAGGAATGGAGGGTGGTGAAAAAGATGTCATGAAACGTCCGCCTGAAACTGGAGACATATTAACAAAAAATACTCTTCTTCAAATACTAATTCTGGGTGCAGTCATGGCAATTGGAACCATTGCCGTATTCGGCTGGCAAATTTACAGCGGTGCGACAACTAAAAAGGCAATGACCGTGGCATTTACATTATTTGTAGTCTATCAGCTATTTAATGCATATAATGGAAAGGCCAATTCAGATAAATCCAGCAAATACCTATATTTAGGAATTATATTGTCATTCATACTTCAATTACTAATCATATACATACCGCAATTACAAATGCTATTCAGGACAACTGCAATCGGCCTTGTCGACTGGGCAATCATTATAATTGTGGCTTCAACAATATTAATGGCTCAAAAAATAATGAATAAAGTGATAAAATGAAGATCTTTCTATTAGGCGGTACAAAAGATTCAATAAACATAATAGAATTTATTAAAAAGAATTATGATGCATATATTCTAACAACAACCACCACGGAATATGGTGCAAAATTGGCTCGTGAAGGCGGCAGTGACGATACCATAGCTCGCCCCCTTCCAAAAGATGAAATAACCGAATTGATACTTGATGGAAAATTTGACATCTTAATCGATACGACACATCCTTTTGCAGAACACATCACGCAAACCAGCGCCACCATTGCAAAAGAGTTAAAAATCCCATATATCCGCTTTGAAAGACCTACCACCAACTTCGAAGACATTGATATATCACACATCCACTTCGTAAATTCATTCATCGAAGCGGGAAAACTGATAGACGACAAATTCAAGGAAGGAAACATCCTGCATTTTGCAGGAGCCAACACCATGGAAGATGTCCTGAAATATGTTCCGACTGAAAGGTTCTATCCAAGAATTCTAAAGGTGCCAAGTTCACTGGAGAAATGTGAAGAGCTAAAAGTGGATCCGAATCATATCATCCCGATGACCGGTGCGGCAAGCACAGACGAAAACATCGAATTAATTGAAAAGTATGATGCATCTGTAATGATTACAAAAGAAAGCGGTGAAATCGGCGGTGTAATTGATAAGATAGAAGCAGCAAATGAAAAAGACATTGCCGTAATCATGATACAAAGGCCAGAAATAAAAGAAGTGGATAAAAAAGATATGGTATCTAATTTGGATGAATTAGACTACAAACTAAAAAGTTATTTTTAAAAATAGATTTATAAAAACGCCGAGACTGGGATTTGAACCCAGGCGAGGGTTACCTCACAGGATTTCAAGTCCTGCGCCTTACCAGACTAGACTATCTCGGCATATGAAAGGAATATTTAGAAAAGGAATCTAAATATTTATCCTTTTAATTCAATTTCAATACTTACATTATCAGGAACGTTGACTTTCATAACTTGTCTCATTGCACGTTCATCAGCTCCAATACCGATTAAACGTTTGTGAATTCTGAGTTCCCATTTTTCCCAGGATGCTTTACCTTCTCCATCCGGAGATTTTCTTGTAGGTACGACTAATTTTTTAGTAGGTAATGGGATAGGACCAGACAAGTCAACACCAGTTCTTTCAGCAATTTTTTTAAGTTGATCACATACGTATGCTAATTTTTCTGGGTCAGTTCCGGTAAGCTTAATTCTTGCTTGATTCATTTATATTATCCTCCAAAAAAACAAAGAAAAGAAAGTATAAGAATATACTTTCTAGTTATTGTTTACAAACTTATTTTGCTGGGGTAACTTTAAGACATAAACCTGCAGCAACAGTTTGACCCATATCTCTGATAGCAAATCTACCCATAGGTGGAATGTTTTTAGCTTCTTCCATAACCATTGGTTTGGTAGGTTTGATTTGTACGATAGCTGCGTCACCAGTTCTGATGAAGTCAGGTTTGTCAGCTTGTGGTTGACCAGTAGCAGGGTCTAATTTAGAAGTTAATTCTAAGAAAGTACATGCGGTTTGTGAAGTGTGACAGTGGAATACAGGAGTGTATCCAACGGTAATTACACCAGGGTGTTGTAATACAACAACTTGTGCGGTAAATTCTTTAGCTACGGTAGGAGCGTCAGTAGTGTGTCCAGCTACGTCTCCTCTTCTGATATCGTTTTTACCTACACCTCTTACGTTGAATCCGATGTTGTCACCAGGTTCAGCCATTTCAAATACTTCGTGGTGCATTTCGATAGATTTTACTTCTCCGGAAGCTCCAGCTGGTTCAAAGATAACGTTTTCACCTTTTTTCATTACACCAGTTTCAACTCTTCCTACAGGTACGGTTCCTACACCAGTAATGGAGTAG